>BJGO01000032.1 GCA_014190535.1 Bacteroidota bacterium
CCGAAGGTCCAGCCAACACGCGCACCCGTTGCGGCAAATGATATGGATAAGCCATCTATGAAAACAGTAACATCACGAAGTTCGGGCTGAAGGGATACCGGATTAACATGGACGGTATCGCCGTATGTCAGCGCAGCATAAATCTGATCATAGAGCAGATACAGCGGTTTCCGATTTTGTTCCTTACGTTTTCTATTTTCCTGTAAAACCATTCTGCATATTGCATCGAGCGATTCCTGGCTGAATGATGTGCCGGTGGGGTTGAGCGGTGAGCATAATGAAATGAGCGATGCATCGCTGATATAAGGCCTCAATTCTTCCGCAGTGGGCATAAAATGATTCTCGGGCTTTGTTTCAACCGGCATGCCAATTGCCCCAACCAAATGACAATAGTGATTATTATTCCACGATGGCACGGGATATAGTACACGGTCTCCGCGGTTGAGGAGCGTGACATAGGCCGCATAAATTGCCGGTCTTGCGCCACTGGTTACCAGTATTTCATCCGGATGATAATCCAGTTGCATAGTTCTTGTTAAAAAATGACAGATCGACTTGCGTAAATCAGCAATTCCGTTGGCCGCAGGGTAGTTAGTTTGTTTGTTTTTGTACGCTTTAATGATTTCATCTTCAAGTTCCGCAGGAATTGGAAATATTTTCGGATCAAAATCGCCTATTGTGAAGTTGTATATTTTACTTCCCTTGGCAATCATATCGTTTATTTCACCGGCCAGTTTGATTATTTCCGATCCGATAAGATTTTCGGCCATTTCAGATACTTGCATCATTGTAGGTTGTTTTATTCAGGTAGGAATGGCTAAAGTAAACTATTAATGAAAAGTGGCTTCGATTCATACGATTTAGTTCAAAACATAAAATTGTTTAGAACGTTCGATGAGCTCATTTTCTAATGAGATAGCACGCGGAAGCACGACACTCTCCTCAATTAAGGAATGAATTTTAAGGTCAAGTGCAAATTTTTGAAGTTGATGCCCAAATATTCTGTAGAGTGAATTAGAATCAAAAGTTGAATAATGCTTTTCAACCCAGGTATAGAACAAATGGTGTTTGTGATCGTCGTGCCGGTGATCCAAAAGAAAACTTCTCAGTGAAACGCTTTTGCTCCTGTTCAACAACAGACCATAGGAGGGAAGCATATCCGAAGCTTCGGTACTAAGCCACAAGATGTAGGGTATTAACTCCTGTTCTTCTTCAAGTATATGTTCGGTCAGTTCGTTTTTAAATTCCTGATAATGCTGTAGTAAGGTAATGGCCTCAAGGTAATAATTAGAAGAGATACTGTGAACGAGCAAATGCAGTGTTTGTTCGAGTTCGAAAAATATTTTGTTCGTATAGTAAGCGTGTGTATAACTCAGATATATGGTTAGCTTGCTCAGAGGCAATTCGGAAAACAAGGTTGGATCAAATTCAATTTGTCCTTGCAATAGCTCAAAAACTAAATCTAATAGTTTACTGTCCGGCCTGAGTGCTATATGTGGATGAGAAACTTCTCTTTTCGACTGAATAAGCTGAAATCGCTCCAGGAGTTGCTTTTTAAGTTGATACTCTTCCATAGAATGCCATTCAAACTTACTTAAATAATTAGAAGACAAGAAGGTTGAAATATGTATGTTTTTTATTCTCCCGATCTGCAAGCACTGCACTAATCGTAGCTATTGCCAAGATCAATTTAAATAGCATATGACTAACAACATCAGCAAGGGGTACATCAGCTTATTTGGCGGAGTGACTCCAGTTTAGTATGATGGAATAAATATGGTCCGGTTGGTTTCGTCTGATTTGTCGTTGATATAAAAATGACATGGTTAAGTCGTTGCGTTTGTTATATCGATACTTAACACCTGCGTGATATCGTGTTCGGTATAGGACGTCTTCAGATGGAGGGCGTTCACCGATACGCATATAACCCTCAAATTGTATGTAAGGAGTTAGTTTTTTATTGAGTTTATACTGCAAAGCTGTTTTATTCCGGTAAAACCAATTTCCGCCGGCTTCTATATCATCTTCCAGATCCGTTTGAACTTGTTCCCGATTACTGATTTTAAATTTGCCTAATTTCTGTTCAAACTGAATATTGCCATACCATTGATTGCGTAACAACCAGCTCAACTCACGATCGTTTTTCGTATTAATAACATAAGCAGTACTAATTGAAATATTATCATGCAGTGAATAATCAATACCAAAATCAAAAAAGGCATAATCAAACCGGGTATAATTATCAGTAAATCGAACCTGATATTTAAGATGTGTTTTGGTGCGCTTAATTACTTTTTTGTCCATTTCATAACCAATCCAAAGCTGTGCATCGTTAGTTTGTGCCCATATCAATTCGTGAGTTGATATTAGCAGAATAAACAAGAATAAAGGGATGTATTTGCGCACCGTTTAATCTTCAATGAGGAAATTATAGTTTACCTTTTTCCTTCTTTTTGAAATACCTTTTCATCAGGAAACTATGTTGCAGCGCCTCAAGATCCTCATTTAACTTTTGTGTTGAGCGTTCAAGATTTTTTATAGCACCTTTTAGCTGATTTGCGGTTTGCTCATCATGGAGTAAAGTACCTACAGGTGTATTGGGGTCCTGCATGGATTCATTCAGTGTCTTAATGAAGGCGTTAGCATTTTCCGAAACCTGCCTGAGTTCTGAAACTGATTTACTGATATGGTTAAATGTGACTGTGTCGGTAAGAAGTTTATTGGCAAGACCGTTTTCATTATTGAGTTTATCACTGAAATCGGATAAAGAGGCGGCAATTTTTTGAGCATGATCTGAGGTCTTTCTTAAGGAAGATATGGTGCCCAATAAGTTGTTATATAGTTCGTCATCGTTTAACAACTTACCCAGTGTCCCCTCGCTTTTTCTGATTTTAGATGTGATTTCTTTTAAGTCGGAAGTTATACCAACCAGGTTGACATTATTTTCCTGCAAAGTATTCATCATCGTTTCGGTTGAAATACCATTTTCTACGTGCAGGGTGTCTCCATCCTCAACGCTGGCAGCATCCTGCGTGCCGCCGAATATAATGATAATGCGGTTGCCGATTAACCCATCAGAGCCAATTTTTACGTGAGCATTTTTTTTAATAAATGCTTTTGATTTTTCTTCAATCTTTAAGTGTACCTTAACCTTTGATTCACCAATAAAACTCATATCCTCAACGCGTCCTATTTTAACTCCTGAGTACCATATGTTGTTACCGGTTTTCAACCCATTCACATCATCGAATACAACGGAAAGGGATATTTTATTTCCAAATGTGCTTTGCAGATTGCCTACACTTAATATGGCCGCGACAATGAACGTGATACCTACGGCGATAAATATGCCAACGATGACGGGTTTCTTATTTGAAGTTGTGGTCATTTATTCAGTAAAATTATAGTCGTAAAATGCTTTGATGCGTTCATCCTGCGTATCAAAAACCTCATCAAAGGTGCCTATTTTTCTAAATTGACCGTCGAGCAACATAGCAATGCGGTCTCCGGTGGCTTTAGCGCAGGTTAGATCATGGGTGATAATAATGGAACTGGTTCGGTACTTGGCCTGAACCTCATTGATTAAGTCATTAATTTCTATAGACGTAATCGGGTCTAATCCGGAAGTAGGTTCATCATATAACATAATATCAGGCTTCAAAATGAGCGTGCGGGCTATACCTATTCGTTTGCGTTGCCCTCCGGATAACTCTGCAGGCATTTGATTGATTTTATCGAGTAGTCCAACGGCATCCAAAACTTCTTCAACCGCTTCGTTTATCTGAGCCGTAGTCAGATTCTTTACATTTCTGGTTAATGGAAATTCAAGATTCTCACGTACACTCATACTATCATACAGAGCAGAGTGCTGAAAAAGAAAACCAAGTTTAAGTCTAAGCTCGCGCAGTTCTTTTTCTTGGAGACGATCTACCTGTTTATCCAGCACGAACACATCGCCGCGATCCGGTTTTAATAGTCCTGAAATAATTTTAATTAATACAGATTTTCCGGTTCCTGAACGACCGAGCACAACCAGATTTTCACCTTTATACAAATCAATATCGATGCCGGCCAAAACAACCAGCTCACCAAATGATTTGTATAGATTACGAATGGTAATCACTTTTTTATGATAGTCGATAGTGCCGGTAACTTTTTTCACTAACGCATCCAATTTATAACCTGAACAATAACAATTTCCTCTATAAAGACGAGAAACATGGAGATAACCACGGCGCTGTTTGCGGCACGACCTACGCCTTGTGTACCATTTCCTGCGTTATAACCCTGATAGCACGAAACAATCCCTACGGTAAATCCGAACACGATAGCTTTGAATAGAGAAGAATAGATGTCTAAAAAGCTGATTGATGAAAAGGCTTCCTTGATAAAGGATTGATAGGTAGTATATTCATTTTGATTGACATTTAAAAAAGAGCCCATCAATCCAACAAATCCGCTATACATGGCCAATACGGGCACCATTAACGTGCAGGCCAGTACCCGGGTTACTACAAGAAACTTAAACGGATTGATGGCTGATACTTCCATAGCATCTATCTGTTCTGTCACTTTCATGGAGCCCAATTCAGCACCAATATTAGAACCTACCTTTCCGGCACAAATGAGTGCAGTAACCAGAGGAGCCAAGGCGCGAATAATGGCTATAGTGATCAGCGAAGGAAGCCACGATGATGCACCAAATGATTGAAGTGATGGTCTGGATTGTTTGGTAAATACAATTCCGGTAACAAAGCCGGTTAAGGTGATGAGCGGTAATGATCGAACACCTACCTCATAACACTGTCTGATAATCTCCTTGGTTTCAAACGGTCTGCTGAAAAGTTCACGAAAAAACTGCGCGATGAATTTCCAGGCATGAAAGAAACCCAAAAAGAGTTGGTCTATGCCTTTGGTGGTGAGGTATGGTGATTTTTTAGACAAGTGATGTATCAGGGGAGTGGGAAATGGATAGGGTATTCCGTGTTATTGGTAAATTGAATTTATGGTTATTACATTCAATGACGAACATAGCAATAAATCACTAAAACTTGGTATTGATTTGAATGGTAAAGTTACGAGGTCCTTCTATCATTGCCGGACGAACGGTGTACTCTCTGTTCATAACATTTTTAACCACCATAGCAATGCGGGTATTCTTGTTTACATTAAAACCAAGTCGGGCATCTATAACCAAATCACCATTATTATTGATTTTTCGGTAATCTTCTATGCCTTCTATGAAATTCAGGAATCTATCGATGTTGACCATAAAGCTATTGTATCGAATATTTACACCGGCAGTAAGTATTTTCCAGGTGACATCGGCATCCAGCTTAATAGTGGTGGTATAGCGGTATTTCAGTATGCGCAGATTGTTGAGGGAATCTATTTCCGGTTGAGTCAACAACGGATTTTTGCCCAACAGACTATCAATTCGATTTGCCTCGTTAATATCGATAGGGTTTATAAACGTATATCCGGCTAATAAATTAACCGGACAACCAAACAGCGTACCTTGTCCGAATATCGTTGCCTCGAGGCCTGTAATCTGGGCACGGTCCAGATTTACGGATTTAAAGCCCAATCCAAACTGCGGGTCAGTAGCGGGGTTACCCCACTGACCAAAACTAAACTCCATGAAGTTGTTTAACTCCTGCCTGAATAGGGCTAAGTCGACATAACCCATCCAGTTACTTACTTTAAAGCCTTGCTGTGCGCCAACTTCCACACTCCAGCCTTGTTCCGGCTCCAGTTCGGGGTTGGGATAAACAAATAAAGCACCAATATTAGTCTGTACAAATTTTTCGGCAACAGTAGGAAAGCGATAACCTTGACCAAATGAGGCTCTGAAGTGAGTCGCTTTGGCTACGGCATAGTTCATACCGGCCCTAAAAACAGGACCGCTGTTCGCCTTGAAAGTATCAATACGATAACGCTCATATCGCACACCGCCCATCAAGGTCAGTTGTTTCAATTTGTAATCCAGTTGAAGATAGGCCGCCTGATTGGCTCCATCGTGATCGCCATACATGGTACTGAATATCTGTGAATAGTTACTCATCAATCCCGTTGTTGCTCTCAATCCAAATTTGAATACGTGCTGATACTGATATTCTGCATACCACAAACGACTTTTAGAATCCTGATTAACCTGATTCGTCATATTATTGGTTTCAAACAGGCGCGTACGCAGGCTATGTCTGCTACCGTCTTTTTTTACATAGGTAATATATGGGTCAACATTAAAGCGATAGTATTTATTACGGGTAATAGATGTCGTGGCGGAGTCGGTTCCTCCAAATGGCCTGTAGCCTCCGGCTGAGTCATTTTCCCAGATGAAAAACGTGCCGGTATGCGCATAAAGAAAATTAGTATTTAGACCAACACTGAGTCCATCAATTTTCTTAAAACGGTAGCGCAGATTAGAGTTGATGCGGCCACGCTTCTGAAAAGACTCTTGTTGATAGGAATCCTGATTGAATACATTTCCGCCAACAACCAAATCCAGTTGACCAATTTTTCGGCTGTGGGTAAAATAGCCCCCGCTGAATGATGGCTGGCGATTGTCCCACCAGATGAGTTCCTTGCGTCTTGGATTCTGGTATATGCCCTGATAAAAACTGATTTGTGTCTGCGGCACCGATGTAGGGTAGGAGGTACGGATATTAATGACACCATTCAAAGCGGATGAGCCATATAAGGTTGAAGCGGCACCTTTGATAATCTCGACTTGTTCCAAATTCTCGACCGGTAAAAATTCCCATTTAACATCGCCCGCATCAGCAGTGAGTTGAGGAAGGTCGTCCACTAACACCAAAACACGACTGCCTGCACCGTAGCTGTATCCACTGCCCCCACGAATATTGGCTTGTCCATCAATGATGTTAACTCCGGGAACACGATTAACCGCCTCGTCCATAGTTATGGAATTGGTATTTTGTATCAGTGAAGGTTTTAGAATATTGATACTTACTGTTTCTTCCGATATGTTCCGTTCAAATTTGGATGCACTGACAACAACCATTTTTAATTCTTTGGCAAGAGGCACCATACGTATTTTGAATACTGCAGTGGTTTCAGCATTAATCGTGATGGTATCGGTAAAGGTGTTATAACCTACATAAGTTGCTTTAATGGTATGCCTGCCCGGAGTAAGTTCCAGCGTGAATTTACCGGTTGCATCGGATTGAGCAAAGCTTGTATTGTCGGCTATGATACTTACACCGACGAGTTCAAAATTATTTTCATTGTCGACAACCATACCTCTTAATGAGATATTCTGTCCCAAAACCGATGATATAGAAAGTATATAAAAAAGTAGGGTAAGTAATCTGATCATGTCTCTGCTTTGGAGCCAATATATCAAAACATATTTGAATTGCTAATGATTAGTATAGTTGGCAATTTGAAGCGTCTCAAGCAAGATTGTGAAAAACATTCTGCACATCATCGTCCTCTTCTAATTTTTCAATAAGCTTCAAAACATCATCTACCTGTTCATCACTTAATTCTTTGGTGGTGGTTGGGATTCGCTGTACTTCAGAACTAATCACGGCAAATCCTTTTTCTTCAAGACCCTTTTGCATATTTCCAAAATCCTGAAATGAAGTGTAAACCATAATTCCGTCTTCAGCTTCCTGAATTTCCTCTGCACCTAGATCGATTAAATCCAATTCAACTTCATCCAGCTTTACAATCTGTTTGTCGAGTTTGAATACCCCTTTTCTATCAAACATAAATTCAACCGATCCGCTTTTGCCAAGTGCGCCACCACTGCGATCAAAATACATGCGTAAATTGGCAACGGTTCGGGTAGGATTATCTGTGGCACAATCAACCATAATTGCTATACCATGTGGGCCATAACCTTCGTAAGTAGCTTCAGATAAATCTTTTTCTTCTTTCGATGTCGCACGCTTTATGGCCGCTTCAACACGATCCTTGGGCATATTTACCCCTTTGGCATTTTGCATGGCAACACGCAGGCGCGGATTATTGTTGGGATCGGTGCCGCCTTGTTTAACCGCCATGGCAATCTCTTTACCTATTTTAGTAAATGCCTTTGCCATTTTATCCATGCGGGCAAAAATTTTATGCTTTCGTTTTTCGAATATGCGACCCATTGTTTGTTGTTGATTTTGTTTAGGTTGGCAAAAATAGGGTAAAACAGTAAATCACTTTCTAATCGTAGCTGTTATTGTATCCGCAACGCTTAACATTTTATTAACATTTTACTGATGTTAAGGTAACAGTGCGGTTTCAATTTTGAATGTTTTAAAACTGTAATGGAACGTACCCGGATACTTTTGGTGGATGATGAAATTGATATCATCGATTTCCTGTCGTATAATTTTCGCAAAAAAGGATTTGACACCTTTCATGCCTATGATGGCATCACCGGGTTACAGAAAGCTATTTTATATCAACCACATCTGATTATATCAGATATCTATATGCCCGGCATGAACGGTATTCGTATGTGTCTTAAGCTAAAAGAAAATGATGCAGTGAAACATATACCCATTATTTTCCTGAGTGCGTCAACCGATGAACTGCTTTCACTATCTACGCTGGGTGCAGGAGCCGAACGTTATTTGTCTAAGCCGGTTCGTTTGCCACTGCTCTATGAGGTTGTTGGTCAAACCCTTGAGAAATACAGTTAATCTATTTTGAAACTCGCTGCAATCCGGCTTTCGATCGAATGTCTATTGAGTTTTTAAAATCTGATTCGGGCATATTTAAACTCATTCGGTAATAGGTGGCGGCCTTGGTATAATCTTTTTTGCCCTCATATATGGTACCTAATTCCATTGCGGCATTGGCCGCAAAGTATTCATTCAGATTTTTACCTTTTTCAATACTCATCATGTATTGCAGTATAGCTTCATCATGCTTGCCCTGTAAATGAAATATCCTTCCTTTACGGTACGAATATTCAGTTTGCATTGCCGTTGTGCTTAACTCTTTAGAGGGGATACTGTTAAGTACAAACATTGCATCTGTTAAATAGCCGCCATCCATTAATAATCTTACTTTCAATAATCCGGCGTGCGGTATTATTTTTCGCTCAGCAATTTTCTGAGCAGATTTATCCGAATCGCTCAGCGTATTACCATGCTTTAAGATTGATATCAGATTGTCAAGATAAGCTATTTGATCACCGTTTATTAAAGCACACCAGGCGATGCGGTGCCGTGCATCTTTTAGATAATTTACTCCTTTGAAATGATCTGAAAAATACTTGAGATTGTAACGGGCATCGGTATTCAGTTTATTCAACTGACACATTCCAAGCATGTAGTAGTTGTATAGGATAAATGATTTGTTATTGAAAATATTGTATGTAAAATATCGGATAGCCTCGTCATTTTTATAGTTCTTGAGTGCCACATAGGCCTTGGTAAAACAACTTAATGCGTTGCCATAATGCGACGGAAATCCGGGATGAGAAACTGTCTGATACGCACCTGATTTGTCATTCAGAACGATGAGTTGTAGTATGATATACATATATCGCGCCTCATTAAGAAAGACAAAATGATTCTTTTCGCCGTAGGTAATGGCTTGAAGTATTTCTTGTTTTCCCTCAGTTATGGTTCCATGAAACCCAACCAGATTTACAGCCCATTTATAGGTATCGGGTATAGTGCCAATAATAGCATGAAGAAATCCTAAACTGATTAAAGTAGGTTTAAAGTCGGGGTATAATTTTTTATTTTCAGTAAGTAGATTATAGGCTTTACGGATATCGAAAAATGCGGCCGTGTGGTTTTCAAATTTCAGATTTATTAATGCCCAATGGAGCGCTATTTGCGCTTTGCAGTAACGATAGTAAGGTGATTGTTCATTGCCCTCACTGAGTAAATCCTGCCTTTCCTCTTTATGCACATACACGCGATTAAACTCTTCCTTGTCTTCATTAAAAGCGCAACGTAAGAAATCCTCATAGTTCTCAATAAATAGGGGTATCAAATTATCGGGATGAATTGATTTCTCCGTTTTAAGTAATTCACGGGATTCGTTAAACCGCATGCTGAGCATTAGCTGATATGCTTTTTCGCAATTCGAATTAAAGTCAAATGACTTAACTGCGTAGACGGTGCTATATTGAGATATAACAAAAAACCCTGCAAGGAGCAGGGTCTTTATCGTTATGATGATTTCTTTAGCTGCAATCAGAACGGATAGGAGTTAGGATTCAATATTTTCACCCACTAGTATGCGTCCGCAATGTTCGCATAGTACTATCTTTTTATGCTGACGAATCTCCAGAATCAACTGAGGAGGAAAAGCGTGGTAACATCCACCGCACGAGTTGCGTGAAACACTTACAACAGCCAATCCGTTTTTATAATTTTTACGAATTCGGTGATAGGCAGTAACCAAACGTTCTTCAATTTTTGATTGCGCATCATTAGCTTTCTTTTGCAAAGCTTTTTCCTCAGCGTCTGTTTCCTCTATGATCTTTTCCAAATCCGATTTTTTGGCTTTAAGTTCTTTCTCTTTGAGATTAATTAACTTTTCGGATTGTTCAAATACTTCTGTTTTTTGCTTGATGAGTTCCTGCGCATCTTTAATCTTTTTTTCATTAAGCTGAACTTCAAGTTTTTGTAATTCAATCTCTTTACTCAGGGCGTCATACTCACGATTATTTTTTACATTGCTTTGTTGCTTTTGGTATTTTTTAACTGAGGCTTCACATTCTTTGATAGCGTTTTTCTTATCGGAAATGGTCGTTTCTATTTCCTTGATTTCATCCTCGAACTTTTCAACTCGTGTTTTAAGTCCGGCTACTTCATCTTCAAGGTCTTTAACCTCCATTGGAAGTTCGCCTTTAAGAATTTTAATCTCATCAATTTTAGAATCAATTTTCTGTAAGTGATAAAGTGATTTTAATTTATCGATTACAGGTACTTCGGCTTTAACGGTTATTTCTTTTGTTTTACTCATTAGTAGTAATTTACCGGGTTAGTGTTAGTTTTTGAAAAGAGCGCGGCAAAAGTAGGGAATTTATCGTTTAGTAGTTCCTGAAATATTTCTACAGTAAATTGCTCACTTTCATAATGACCTATATCGCAAAGCAAAATATTTCTGTCGGCATCGAAAAACTGATGGTATTTTACATCAGAGGTGATAAATACATCGGCCTCCTTGCGGATGGCATCAGATAATAGGAAAATTCCGGCACCACCACAAATGGCAACCCGTTTTATGAATTTACCGGTAAGTCCGGAGTGTCTGATTACCCCGGTATGCAGTTTGCTGCGGATCAATTGTAAGAAATCGGTTTCCTTCATAGGAGTACGCAGTTCAGCGATAAGGCCGCTGCCGGTTTCCTGATGGGCATTTAAGGTGGGGTAAAGCTCATAGGCCACCTCCTCATAATAATGCGCCTTTCGTAATGATTCCAGCACCTCGTTTTTTCTCCATATCGGTAAAATAATCTCAATTTTTAACTCTCGGGCGTGTTCCCTTACCAGAGGGCGCCCCAGTGCGGGATTCGATTGGCCATCGCCTTTAAAGGTCCCCTCACCGATGATATTGAAACTGCATTCACTGTAATGACCAATTTGTCCGGCTCCTGCTTTAAACAATGCGTTTCTTAATTCGTCTGCCTTATCTTCGGTGATGTAAGTGTGTAGCTTGCACAGTTGATTATACAAGGGCTTAAGAACGGATCGAGTGGATTGTAATCCCAGTTTATCGGCAATCTTATGATTTACACCATACAGCATATTATCCAGATTGGTATGCAAGGCGTATATGGCAATATCATTTTTAATCGCTTTTATAACGGTACGTTCCACGTAGGTCGACCCATTTAATTTTTTCAAACCGGAAAAAATAATTGGATGATGTGCAATAATAAGCTGAGCCTGCACTTGTATGGCCTCCTCTATAACAGCCTCGGTACAATCGAGTGTGAGTATGGCCTTCTGAATCATTTGTTCAGGATTGCCGGTGATTAAACCGGAGTTGTCATACGATTCCTGCAGGGAGGGTGGTGCCAGTTGCTCCAGGGCTTGTATAATCTGCTTGAGGGGGAGTTGATTCGACACAATAAATATTTTGTTCAAATTTACACCTTAAACGCATGCCCCATGAACTACTTACTGTATCCATTCTCCTTGTTGTATGGTTTTGGAGTGTCTGTTCGTAATAAATTATTCGACTGGAATGTCCTTAAAAGCGTAGCATTTGACATTCCTATTATCGTAATTGGTAACATACGAGTTGGCGGAACCGGTAAAACACCACACACAGAGTGGATCTTAAATAAACTGGGGGCGGAGTATAAACTGGGGGTTCTGAGCAGAGGCTACGGGCGCAATTCGAAAGGATTCAGATGGGTACAAACAAACAGTGAGGTTACTGAGGTGGGCGACGAACCTTTACAAATAAAAAATAAATTCCCCGATGTTCCGGTTGCCGTATGCGAAGATAGGGTAGTAGCCATACCGGAAATGCTGGCGTCATTTGAACTGGATGCCATAATTCTGGATGATGCTTTTCAACACCGATACATTAAACCTTCTTTCGCCATCGTATTGTCCGATTCAAATCACCCGGTGTTTAAGGACCATCTCCTGCCGGCAGGCAGACTAAGAGAAAGTGCCAAGGGCATCAATCGGTCACAAGCCCTGATTTTTTCAAAATCGAACCACCTTACTTCTGAGCAAAAGAATGAGTTCATCAGAATAATCAGGGATCAATTCAATACACAACTGCCGGTTTATTTTTCAACCTATCAATATGGATCACCGATTGGTGTTCAGCATACCTTGCCCTTTATAGAACAGACCTCGGTAATAACCGTTACCGGCATCGCTGAACCTGCTACCTTTAACGACTATGTAAATAATCGTTTTAGGGTAATGCGTTCATTTCGCTACTCTGATCATTATCCATTTAACGAAAAGGATATTCAAGAATGGGAGGTAGCTATACGTGCTCACCCTGGAGCCGTGATATTGACTACAGAAAAAGATGCCATGCGAATTAATCGGTTTAGCTTAAATGAATCCTTACCGGTATACTATTTACCTATCCGGGTTACATTAGACCCTGAGGATACCCTTGTGAATGCAATAAAAGATTGCATTCAATATCATTAGTATTTGATTGGCACTTTATTACTTTTACCCGCATGGAAAATCTTATTGATGCTATAAAGGAAACCGTGAGCTTTATTCAAAAAAGAATATCCGCAAAGCCGGAAGTAGCTATTATTCTGGGTTCGGGTTTAGGTAATCTCGTAAAGCAGATTGAAGTAGAAGTAAGTATACCATACACCGATATACCCAACTTCCCTAAAAGTACGGTTAAAGGTCATGGCGGCAACATGGTTTTTGGTCGACTACATGGCAAGCAAATTGTGGCCATGCAGGGACGCTTTCACTATTATGAAGGCTACAGTATGGTGCAGGTAACTTTTCCGGTAAGGGTTATGAAATATCTTGGCGCTGATACAATATTTATCAGTAATGCCAGTGGCGGGCTCAACCCAAAATATAAAGTGGGTGACCTGATGATTATTCGTGATCATATTAATCTGGTGAGCGATCATCCGCTTCGCGGGCCCAATGATGAGTCCATAGGACCACGCTTTCCTGATCAGCATAAACTATACGACAAAAGCCTCATTAGTCGGGCAACAGTCATTGCCCAACAACATCAGATCACTTGTCACTCCGGCGTTTATGTTGGCGTAACCGGACCTACGTTTGAAACACCTGCCGAGTACAAATTCATGCATATCATTGGTGGTGATGCTGTTGGTATGTCTACGGTACCAGAAGTTATGGTTGCCAATCATATGAGTATGCGCATCTTTGCTATCAGCGTAATAAGCGACGAAGGCAACCCGCCTGAACCCATTCAGGTGAGCCACGATGAGGTAGTGAGAGCCGCAATGGCCGCCGAACCCAAAATGACCACAATCATCACCTCCCTGATACAATCATTGTAATTTATGGTCCGTATTATATTGATCGTTGCTACCATCGTATTCTCTTACAATGAACTACGCGCCATTGGAGATGATAGCACCTATCATCGATTTGATCCGAACTGGACAAAATTCCGAAGTTGGAATAATCCATATGAGCAAACCATAGATACTTCACTAACCCTATTTCAACGATACCATCCCGCAATGCGGGATTATTTTATGCGTAATACGGGAAATCTTGGATATCCGGCATACCGACTGATTCCATTGCTGTATCAGGCACCCGGATTACGTACCGGAATTAATGCCTTTGATGTGTATATGTATAAGGCGGATGATGTGAAATTTTACAATACAAGAAAACCATACACCTCGTTATATTATTTGATGGGCAGTGGCAATGAACAATGGTTTCAGGGAAACCACACACAAAATATCGGTAAAAATTATAATGTAGGATTTGCCTTTAACCGAATCGGTTCTGATGGCACCTATGCCAATATGCGAACCGATTACTATAACATACTGGCTCATCAATCCTTCAAAAGCAACAATCAACGTTATACGATCGATTTTTGTGCTTATCGCAACAAAGCGGTGGTTCAGTTCAACGGTGGGGTATCTGCCGATATAGACTCCGTGTATATAAATCCGGCATACATCACTAAAAAAGTTGTTCCGGTTAATCTGGATAGTGCAACGACACAAATTACCGAGCGAAATCTGAGTATTAAGCAACAGATTCATTTAGGCCCCACCTATCAGGAAAAAGTGAATGATACCCTTACAAAAAAGCAAGTTGATACAAAAGGTGTATTCATACATCGTTTTGATTTTAATGAAAATGTTTATCGGTTTACCGATGATAAAACTGATTTCGCTTATTTCCCTCAGGTGTTGAACAATACAGAAAAGACAAGAGACAGCATCGCTATGCAAACGATTTCTAATGAGCTTCGTTTTTTTCTGCCGGAACAATACAAACTTAAGCGTGATTCATTGCCGGTCAGTAATCAGATGTCAGGCGCTATTTATGCGCGGCATAGGTTATACCGGTTTGCCGGTGATGCTTTTGATAATGTTCAGAATCTGAACATTGGTGCTGAATGGTTTAAATTTATACAAAATAAACCCGGAACATTTAAGCAAACTTTATGGTCGAATACCGGATTGTTCATCAACGCCGAATACTCATTGATTGATTATAATAAAGGGGAATATTCCTACTCCGGAACGATAACAAGGCGAATATTTCAGAATTTGCTCAACATAACTTACTATGGCAATCGTTTAATGCCATCTGTTGTAGAGCAACGCTTCCGAGGGAATCATTTTCAATGGGACAATCGATACCGTGCGGTCACTAATTCCTGTTTTCGAATTTCATACACAGCATTCGGCGATAAACTCCGGGTTGCGCATGCACAGGGCATACTCACCAACCCGGTGTATTTTGGACAAAATGCGTTGCCTGTTCAGTTGAACGGGTCTGTTAATTATTCGCTTACATCGCTTAAGCTGTTGCTCAAGTTTTCTAAACTATACTTTGGCAACGAGATAGCCGGTCAGTATTTTTCTAATGAAATTATGCAATACCCTCGTCTGTTTTCGGTACACTCCGTGTATTATGCCAATACCGTGTTTAAGAAGTCACTGCAATTTCAGATTGGTATGGATGTATTTAACAACGGGAGCTTTAATCCATACGATTTTAATGTAAATACTTCTCAATATTTCGTTCAAGCGCAACGAACGTATGGGCAATATATTTGGACGGATGCCTTTGTTAACCTAAAAATACGATCAGTACGGGTGTTGTTTAAAGTAGATAATGTATTACAAGGTATTCTGGGCAATGGCACCGATCTTATTCCACAATGGCCTTTACCTGACCGAAGTTTGAAATTAATTGTTAACTGGATGTTTTGGAATTAATATGACAAACTCAATAGTTTATCGCTTTGCCGCCTACGTATGTTGTATGTTATTCGGCTCTATGTTGCTATATTTTTCATCACCCTTGCTCATTCCACTTTCCTACGGTTTGTTGATAGCATTCGTTTTATATCCCGTTTCAGTATGGCTTGAACGTAAACGAATACCCAGAGTGTTTGCCGCATTTATATCCATTCTCTTGGTTGTTATTCTAGTGATACTGATCATGACGCTTCTATTTTATCAACTCCGAAGTTTCTTTGAAGACTGGAACCTTTTAAAGTCACAGATCATTAAATCCATAGAACAACTTTTTGAGTTTATCATGTATCGTTTCAATGTGCCCCGTGAAATCATTGATTCCACGATTCATGAACAACTCAAACTGGGAACCGGAAGACTTTTTTCCGGGCTCGGTACATCGGTCGTTCAGTTGGGAGCAGGCTTGGTTACGATTTTTATTATTCCTGTTTTTGCTTTTTTATTTCTAACCACAAGAAATAAACTGCTGATCTCCTTCAAGCTGTTATTCAAAGACGTAAGTGAGGAGCAGATACGTTCTATGTTGAATAAAGTCATACAAACCTATTATCGATTTATAAAGGGTATGATCCTTGTGTATCTCATTGTTGCGGCACTGAACAGTATTGGCTTGTTGATACTGGGGGTGCCTCACGCCATTTTATTTGGTTGTATTGCATCTATACTTACCTTCATCCCATACGTTGGGATTATGGTTGGCGCCTTATTACCAATATCGGTTTCCTGGATCACCTATGGTTCGATCTGGTATCCAGTTGGTGTTATAGCTATATTTGCTTTTGTGCAGTATCTCGAAGCCAATATTATATTTCCTTACGCTGTTGGCACCAGGCTTAACCTGAATACCTTGGTGACTCTGATGGCTATTTTTGTTGGAGGCATTATATGGGGAGTATCGGGAATGATACTTTTTGTTCCGTTCCTTGCTATCATTAAACTATTGGCCGATCAAAAAATGGAGTGGAATGGCCTTGCAAATATGCTTAGCGACAAATAAATTGTTTATTTTACACAATCAGGCAATAAATAAAAAAACCCCGCATTAGCGGGGTTTTCTTTTTTGAAATGATTTTTTAGTAATCCATTCCGCCGCCAGGCATTTGAGGCATAGCCGCTTTCTCTTCTTTAGGTTTGTCAACAATCACGCATTCGGTGGTTAACAACATAGAAGCAATAGAAGCCGCATTTTGCAAAGCAATACGGGTAACCTTGGTTGGGTCAATTACACCGGCTGCCATCAGCTTTTCATACTCTTCAGTACGGGCGTTAAATCCGTAATCATTTTTGCCTTCTTTCACCTTTTGCACCACGATAGAACCTTCGACACCGGCATTGGCTGCAATCTGGCGAAGTGGTTCTTCGATAGCACGACGAATTATGGCAATACCGGTATTCTCATCTTCATTGGCGCCTTTTAATTTGTCAAGGCTCTCGATGGCACGGATGAAAGCTACACCACCGCCTGGAACGATACCTTCCTCAACAGCGGCACGGGTAGCATGCAATGCATCGTCTACACGGTCTTTTTTCTCTTTCATTTCTACTTCGCTTGCCGCACCTACATAGAGAACAGCAACACCACCACTTAACTTAGCCAGGCGCTCCTGAAGTTTCTCGCGATCATAGTCGGATGTGGTTGTTTCGATTTGAGCTTTAATTTGATTTACGCGTGCACTGATATCCGCTTTCTTTCCTGAACCGTTAACAATTGTACAGTTGTCTTTGTCCATAGTAACCTTTTCAGCTCTTCCGAGGTAGGATACCGTAGCATTTTCCAACTTATATCCACGGTCTTCGCTGATCACGGTTCCGCCGGTGAGTACGGCAATATCCTCAAGCATTTCTTTGCGGCGATCTCCAAAGCCCGGAGCTTTAACAGCGGCTATTTTTAAGGTGCCACGTAATTTATTTACCACCAGAGTAGCCAAGGCTTCACCTTCAAGGTCTTCGGCAATGATTAATAAAGAGTTGCCACCTTGAGCTACTTTTTCAAGTACAGGCAGTAAGTCTTTCATCGCAGAAATCTTCTTGTCGTATATCAGAATGTAAGGACGATCTAACTCAGACTCCATTTTTTCGGGATTGGTTACGAAGTAGGGAGACAAATAACCGCGGTCAAATTGCATACCTTCAACCACCTCAACGGTTGTATCGGTACCTTTAGCTTCTTCAACAGTAATTACACCTTCCTTCTTAACTTTAGCCATAGCCTCTGCAATCAATTTTCCGATTGAAGGATCGTTATTTGCAGAAATTGTAGCTACTTGCTCGATCTTTTTGTTGTCGTTACCTACCTGAGTAGATTGTGACTTAAGATGCTCAACAACTGCATGCACCGCTTTGTCGATACCGCGCTTAAGATCCATAGGGTTGGCTCCGGCCGCAACATTCTTTAAGCCTGAAGTAACAATAGCCTGTGCGAGCACCGTAGCCGTTGTAGTTCCATCTCCTGCCGCATCACCGGTTTTGGAAGCCACTTCCTTAACCATCTGAGCGCCCATGTTCTCAATAGGGTCTTCCAGTTCGATTTCTTTGGCTACGGTAACACCGTCTTTAGTAACAGCCGGAGAACCGTATTTCTTTTCTATAACCACGTTGCGTCCTTTAGGGCCAAGGGTTACTTTAACTGCATCTGCCAATGCGTCAACGCCTTTTTTTAGTGCGTCGCGGGCATCAGTATTGAAATTGATAATTTTTGCCATGTTTATGATTTGTTTTTTAGGTTTTAATAAACTTTAGAATTAAAAAATTAAAGAGCGCCCAGAATGTCTGATTCGCGCATGATTAAATACTCTTCACCTTCCAGATTGATTTCGGTACCGGAGTATTTTCCGTAAAGTACGGTGTCACCGACTTTTACAGTCATAGGTTCGTCTTTTTTACCGCTTCCTACTGCAACCACTTTTCCACGTTGTGGTTTTTCTTTTGCGGTATCCGGAATGATGATGCCACCCTTGGTGGTGTGTTCGGCCTCAGCTGGTTTTACTAAAACCCTGTCGGCAATTGGTTTGAATGTGATTTTTGACATAATTATGATTGGATTTTTTTGATTAAAAAAAGTAGTTGCCTCAACAAAAGCATCATTCGTGCCACTACCTTAATATTGACATTATTTCATAAAACGCTGAATTTATATCCGATAGCGCACAATTTTAATGACAAAATAGCCGTTAATATGTTTAAAAACCACGATTTCGTCAGCTCGAATCCTGAAACAAATTTTCTATTGATTAACGTATAAAACAAAAAGCCAAAAAAACATGAAAAAGCAGTTGAGCACAAATTGGGTAACTGAAGGACTTATGGATTTTGAGTTTAAAAAATATATTCTCCTGGATTATTTACAGGGTATAGGACAGGATTTTAACGAACAGCGCATCTATCCCGGTCTTGCCGAATTGATTGATCATTATCATTACCTGAGTCAGCTAAAGCATAATAGCACCTTGCTAACAGAGCAATTTCCGAAGGAATTGACTAAAATCGATTTTGAAAATTTCAGACTCGAATTTGAAAGTAAACTAAGCGACGATGCCTTTATGCAGGAGATGAAACAAATTATAGATTATGCTTTACCGCTTATAGGACGTAGTGTAGAGGATGGAAAAGAACTCTATCAATTTGTAGAGGAGCATATACAAATCAGCCCTATAGGAATAATTCCGGTTCATACAGAGAATGGTTATTTATTTATATCGGAACAGTACAGCAAACAATTTCGTGTTTATCAATATGGCATAACCTTATTTGAAAAAGCCAGCGAAAAATACCGTGGTATTCGAACATCACTGATCAATACCTATAAGCGCTCGGTGTGTAACACATTTGAAAACGTTAAGATTGAATTGGCTCGTGAGATAAAATCTCTTCCCATTCCTGCGGCATTTCTTATTGAAACGGAAATGAATGTGCCGCTTAATGAATCCTTACTGCCTGTAGCCAAGCGTAGTTTTGTACGATATCTGCATCAAAATAATTTGTTCGCCTGATTTAAAAATAATTTTTTTCTTAATTGAACTAAAACGGTAGTTGTATGTTTGAATAATCAAACGTTAAATTAATTATAACCCACATGAAGAAATCAAACATCGCATTATTGAGCCTTTGCGCTCTTACATTGTTCTTTGCATCCTGCAAAAACGAAGCTAAAAAAGAAGAAGTTGCCACAACAGATTCAACAGCGGCAAACACTCTTGCTGACGGAACCTATAACATAGATGTAGCGGCGAGTTCCGTTAACTGGAAAGGAGATATGTTAGGCCTGTACAATCACTACGGTACCATATCAATCAAAGAAGGTACTGTAGATGTTAAAGAAGGTAAAATTGCCGGTGGCAACATCGTAATTGACATGAGTTCTATTACTCCAAAAGACTCA
>BJGO01000033.1 GCA_014190535.1 Bacteroidota bacterium
GGCAACTCTTGGTCTGCCCCGGCAGTTGGTGTGGCAAATTCAAGTACTTGTACTATATCTGAGACCCCCTCTTGCTATCCGACAGCAACTACAGTTTTTACCTGGGCACCACCACCACCTCCCACACCTATACAATGTGATTATAGTTTTAATTATTCTACATCAACCGCATACAGTGCATTGCCAGCTTCAGGCCCCACTACGTTAATTACAGGCACAACAGCTAATTCTTTTCGATATGGCATTTGGCCCAATCAATCGCTTGGATTTAATTTTGTTTATAATGGCCAGAATTATAATGAGGTTGGCGTTTGTTCTAAAGGATATATCTGGTTTGGGTCCACAAATCCAACAGGTGGAGGCACAGCAAGCCTTTCTCCTCTTACCCTGGCCTTAAATTCTACCTCAGCAATAGAGGGCATTGTTGCCGGATTAAATTCTGATTGGGTAGGTCGTAGTTTTTCAACGAACTCCGGTGGATCAGCCGGCGGAGCGATACGAACAAATCTAACCGGCGTGGCACCTAATCGAGTATACACTATTGAGTGGAGTAATGTAAGACCTTCTTCAGCATCGGATGGAACTGCCGGAAACCCAAATCTCAGGCGCACTGATTTTCAAATTTCACTTTATGAAACAAGCAACCGCATAGAAGTAGCATTTAATATCAATCCGTATCCATACACGTCGTATTCACAAACCTTTCAATGTGGCTTAAGAGCAAATACTAATACCAATACCCATGTCAGAGTTGTAGCCTCGGGATCGGGCTCCTCGGGTTGGGCAAATTCTACATTGGGTATTTCTTCGTCCACAGTAACGGTTGCTGTTTCGGGAAGTACTTATCCGGCCACCAATGCACGATACATATTCACACCAACCGGCGCAACAGTTACCTGTACATGGAACGGCTCTTTATCCAACGACTGGCATACCGCCGCAAACTGGACTCCTGCTATTGTGCCCGGTGTCTGTAATCATGCGGTGATACCGGTTATTGGAAGTGGTATTTATCCTCAAATTGGATTATCAACAAATAATGATGCCTTTTGCAGAAATCTTACTATTAATGCCGGGGCTACAATGAATACGCTGACCGGCTATACCGGCATATTGAGCGTTTATGGCAATATCATTAATAATGGGATGCTTATTGTTGAAGGTAATAATCCAATTCAATTAAACGGAGGACTAAACAAGACGATTAGCGGAGCCGGGAATTATACATTAAGCAAGTTGATGCTGGGGGGAAATTCTGAATACCGCTTGCTAAACAATCTTACCGGGATCCTATCTTCAATTCTTGAAATCAATATTTCATCAGGATCTATACTCAATTTAAACGGTTTCAATCTAACGGTATATGCCCTGAATCAAATCGGAATACTCCGGCAAGGCTCAGGAACCTTATCTATTGAAGGCCCACCAATAGCAGTAAGTCTAAACGGAACCACTTTTGATCCACAAACGGGAACTACATTTTTCAGTTCGGGGAATACATGGGGGCCCGCAAACCAACTTGTACCTTCACTGGCATATCATCACCTCAAAATCAGAACCAATAATCTTAATACGGTTACGATGGGAAGTAATGCCGATTTTTCTTGCAACAATCTGGATATAATAAATCCCGACCTATCCGGAGGTATAGTAAGCACAGCATACAATCTTATAACAGCGGGTAATGTTTCAGTTGGCCAATTACCCGATGATGGCGTAAAACTGATTCTTAATCATTGTATATATCGCACTGCAGGTATTGGCGCATGGTCCATGGGCGATTCAGACGACAATCAAATCCTTATTACCAAGCCAACATCCGTTGGCCCGAACAATGCGGCCTTACAAGGGTATGGCTCCTTAACTTTTTATGGCACGGTTCAATATGATTCTAATCTGCCACAGGTTGCCATGGGAGCAACATATAAACATTTAGAAATACTTGGAGGAAATGGCGAGCGTACGATAAATGGCCCATTAACCGTGAATGGGAATCTTGTTATCTCGTCGGGCATACTTAATGCATCAGCGGGGGCTCATCCTATTTCTGTTGCAGGCAACTGGATCAATACGGCCTCGTTTATTCATAACGGGAATACGGTAAATTTTAATGGAATTATTCCTCAAAACATACAAGCAGGAAATTCACCCTTCTACAATTTAAGTGTAAACGGGTCCTCGCTTCAGCTTCTTATAAATGACCTTCAGATAAATAATAATCTGCAATTAACACAAGGCGTGGTGAACACCGGATCCAATCGGGTAATCGTATTAAACAATGCCAGCTCAGCTATTCAGGCCGGAGGATCTAATACCAATTATGCCATCAGCTGGATTAATGGCACGCTACGCCGATATATAAACAGTGGGGGGTCACAGGCCTATGAGTTTCCAATAGGTCTTGCGAGTGGAGTAAAGCCGGGCATTATCAATACAACAAATCTTGCGGGGGTTTCCTATCTGGATTCGTGGTTCAGGCCATTGGCCAACCACGATAATGCAGACATGAATTTATCTGAAACCGGTATCATCGGAAATCCTAATGCCTTGCCCTATTTTGCTGTTCATTCGGGAGGCTGTTGGGTTTTTGAACCCGATGCACAGCCGACAGGGGGCACGTATAATGTTCAGCTTTTTTTTAATGGATTTAGCGGACTTCAGAATAACCGATTTGGCATTGTAAAACGACCGGTAAATGCATCCAATGCCCTTGAATGGACTACGGGCGGAGGTGCTCTGAATTCGGCAAATGGGGCAGGTCGTACGCTTGCCGGAGGATATGCCTTACGCCTTAACCTGAGCACATTTTCAGAGTTTGGAATTGGGCAGTTTAATGGAACAAGCCTACCGGTTCAGTTAACCCAATTTACCGGCGTAGCCGCATCCGAAGGTAACCGTTTAGCGTGGACTACTTCAAGTGAATTTAATAGCAGTTATTTTATTATTGAACGCAGTTATGACGCAATGGACTTTTCAGCTATTGGCAAACAAGAGGCAAAGGGTTTCTCTCAGACTACTTCAGATTATCGTTTTTTAGATAAAGATTATTCCTCAATACAATATTACCGACTGCAATGTGTTGATCTGGATGGCTCTTACCGTTATTCAGATATTATTCCGGTAAAGCGCGCAACTGATTACACCAAAGATATTGTCGTCTATCCTAATCCGACATCTGTATATTTAAACATAGCCATTCATTCTTCAGAATCTTCGTTATATCAAGTTGCCATTTTAGATATTTTAGGAAAAACGCATATAACCCAGACGGTTCATGTGTCTGAGGGATTAAATCATATTACGATTTATGTTGATAATTTACCTAAAGGGGTATATCAGGTAGAATTGATTAATGCGTCAGAAGTGAGTCTAAAGTCCTTTATCAAGAATTAAGATGAGATCATCGTATTATAAAGATGAAACCATCTCTTTTTGCAAAGTGAAAAACGTACGGTTCAATAATTGAACGTGTAATAAATACCTACAGATGTTTTGATGAATTGATTCATTACAAGATAATTTTTCGATTTATATAAGGGTATGACCAAACCGGACTGAAAAACACCTTTAATTTTTTTGCCTCCACCACGAATGGTTATAGCAGGCTCTAGATTAATAAGATGGAGCATCATGTTATTTACTTGTTGTGATTCCGTATTCCAAAATTCAAATTCAGAATATAGTCGTCCGTGTATATCATACATCCACAGATAATTTGCCTTAATATCCAGTGCGGCATCAAAATTATCTTCGGTATAGGCTATGCCGGGCTGAACAAAGAAGCTTGCATAATATGCACTGAAATCAACTGTTGAAGAATTGCCCGTATTTATACTTTTAGTTCGGCCTAGTCCGGGCCCGGTGTAACATTGAAACAAAATACTTTTTGCGGGATTTAGATTTCTAAAATATCCAACACCCGATTCCACACTAAAGAATCTGATTTTATCACTATCAGCACTCATGGAGCCATACGATTTAGCATGATGCATACCATTAAGCATCAGGGCCAGCTTATCGCTTACAGCATACGCACTTTGCAGATTATATAATCCATCGCCTAAAAGGCCTATGGATGCGGCGATGTTTCCCTCGCCTTTATCTTGTAATACCGGTGAGTTAATTACAACAGGTCGATAAACAGTAACACAGGAACTCAGCAGATACGTTAAAATAGTTATAATAAGAAATACGAGTAACTTGGTAGTGTTCATACAACAAATGTATGATGGTGGTTATCTCAAAAAAATGAGATAAATCATAAGACCAAAAAATTTAATTCACGCCGGCTAACTCGAGGATGTAGTTCAACATGCCGTAGTTATTATATTTTTTCATTTTATAGACACCTAAATACGGAATGTACCAAGTTTCTATTTTTTCGACTATGAATCCCTGTGCATTTGTATTGTGCTGTTTTTTCCATTTATCAGCGTCCAATTTTTTCGAGTCGGAACTAAATGTATTACTGAAAGCTATGGTCCAGTCGTTTGTGCTGACAGCATTGCATTTTCCTGAGTAGGACCAGATCTCTTCGTGAATTAGATAGGCATCATACGATTTATCTTTAACCTTTACTGTTTTAAATTCTTTGAACTGTCTGTTTTTAATCCACACCTCAGTTACTAATCCATTAGCAAGGTATTTTCTTAAGGCAGGGGAGCTATACGTTTGTTCCGCTGATTTATATAAGGTATTCACTACATCAATACCCGGCAGTGCATCTTGTTTATTTAACACATTTTTTTCAAGGAAATTGTAATTGAATTCAAATGTGGCTGAATCGCCGGGGCGCACTGTTAAGGATAGAAGATAATCGGGAAGCACAGCATCTCTGGACATGGTATTCGGGTACATAACCGGAAAATTGATGGCGAATCCGTTGGGCTTTTCTTCAGGGACTGCACGTAAAATATCGGCACCATTTTTTTTGTTTACGAAATGCACAGTGTCGTTTAATACGGCCTGATCAACAGGGAATTTGGGGTAATAAAATAAGCCATCATTACAACGAATGTGGGTTCTTTTTTTATCATTTGGCTTTTTATATTCCTTTGCGGATATATCGTATAACACATTACCCGAGGAGTCTTTCATGTAAATGATATCATCGATTTTAATGGTTCGCATATCGGCATACCACTTCGTATTATCTTTTAAGTATTGTTCAGATAACACTTTCTGTTCGGCAAAAGATTTACTAAAAAAACTTTGATCCTGATATTTACTTTCATCCGGCTCCTGGAAGAGGTAATATAACTGTGTTCCTTTATGAAGATGGGGGGACTCGCACGAATTAACCGGTTGTGCTGAGATGGCTTTACACAGGAGGCAAAAGAACAATGTGATGATTATTCTTTGGATTTGAATGAACTTATCTGACATATAAGGCTAAATAATTTATTTATTTAAATTGAAAATGTTCTTATCTACGTTGATTCTTTGTTTTAGTTCTCGGTTAGCTGATTTTTTCGGACATCTAAAAACGATATTTAGCCACATTTCGTATTTGCACAGCTTTTACATTTCAGACAGCCCTCCTCATAGATAAGGCCATCCGGATCACCACAGGCATTGCATTTTCGGTCAACAGCCAATGTGCCATCAGGTATAAATTTCTTTAAAGCTCTTTCCACTCCGGCTTTCCAGGTATTTATATTGTCGCTATATAAGTTTAAGTTTTCAATAAGATGCACGACCTGCGGTAAGGGCATGTTGTGTCTCAGCACGCCACTGATAAGTTTTGCATAGTTCCAGTATTCCTGATTAAATGACCGCGACAATCCTTCAATGGTTACCTTATAGCCCTCCTTGTCGACATAACGGAAATCATATCGCGACTTACCCGAGGCTGTTTCGTTTTTAATGATCCAACCGGAGCTAACCCAGGCCGGAATACTGAAGGCATCTTCAGCTTTACCGGTAAATATCTCGTAGGGCTTTTGATTCAAAATACCTATATAGGCTATCCATTTTTCTTCACCATTCATAAAGCGCAATACTGAAGCTTCAAGGATTTGAGGTCTTTCAGCCTCCTGTTGTGATGGAGTTGGAAATGGTGATTCTTTTTTTTGTTCCTTATCACCGGCAAGCAGAACGCCACTGCGGGAGCCATCTCGATATACGGTTATTCCCTTTAGTCCCTGATGCCAAGCTTCTAGATATATCTGCCCAACCAGTTCAACTGGCACATTGCCGGGCAGATTAACGGTTGAACTAATGGAATGCGTGGTGTATTTCTGTACGATTGCTTGTAATCTGATTCGTTTTTTCCAGTCAATATCAGGCGCCGTGGATTTAAAATATGGGCTTTGCTCCTGATTTTTATTTCCGGTAATATCCATCCACTGCAGGAGTTTATGATGATAAACATCAAATTCCATCCAGGAGTCGCCCATATGATCCACATAATCAACCCGCACATTTGCGTCGTTTGGATTTACTTTTCTGCGCCGCTTATACGACAACATAAATACAGGTTCTATGCCGGAAGACGATTGTGCCAGAATGCTTAAGGTTCCTGTCGGTGCTACGGTAGAAATCGAAATGTTTCTTCTGCCAAATTTCATCATGCGCTCATAAACTCGTGGGAATTCCTGACGCATCATTTGAATAAACTCACTTTGCTGTTCGGTTTCTCCGTTGAATCCCTCAAATGAGCCACGCTCAATAGACAAGTCGATACTGGATTCAAATTCGGCCTCGCATTTTGTTTTCATGATCTTCTCCGTTATTTTGATTGCATCAGCTGAGTCAAAAGAAAAATTTAATGCCGCAATGGTGTCGGCAAGTGCGGTGAATCCCAGTCCGGTTCGGCGCCCCTTTTTACCGGCATCGTAAAGTAATTTCCAAGTGTTGAGCTCAACCATTTTAATTTCGTCCGGCTCAGGGTCGCTTTTTACCTTTTTAATAATTCGTTCAATAGCTTCGAGCTCAAGATCAACAAGGTCATCCATCAGGCGTTGTGATTCATAAGTAGCCTCATAAAATCGGTTAAAGTTGAATGTGGCGTTATCTGTGAAGGGATGATCGACAAAATTGTAAAGATTCAATGCAATGAGCCGACAAGAATCGCCGCCCTGCATAGCAATTTCTGAGCAGGGATTTGTACTTACATTTTTAAATCCGGGATAAATAGATGATGTGGAATATTTATGCTGCCTGTCCCAAAAAATTAGTCCCGGTTCTGCGGTATGATGTGCGCATTTAATTATTGTATTCCATAATGATTTTGCCCGTATCGTTTTTGTTAGCTTAGGATTAACCGAATCTATAGGCCAACGGTGGGTGTAATCTGTATCATTTTGTACTGCGGCCATGAATTCATCACTCAGGCGGACTGATATATTCGCTCCCGTTATTCTGGACAGATCCTGCTTAATGGTAATGAATGATTCAATATCTGGGTGTGCGATATCCATTGTCATCATCAGTGCGCCGCGGCGGCCTTTTTGAGACACCTCTCTGGTGGTATTGCTGAATCGTTCCATAAATGAAACCGGCCCTGTTGTTGTGCCGGCGGCGTTTGATACGGCCGTGCCATCCGGTCTGAGGGTAGACAAATCAATACCTACTCCGCAACGGCGTTTAAAAAGCTGAGCCAGTTGCTGATCGGTATAAAATATTCCACCATAGGAATCGTGTACCTCGGGCAATACCACACAATTAGATAATGAGGCAATGATGAATGGATTTCCGAGTGATGACATAACGGAGCCCTGTGGAATTACGTAACGGAATCGTGAAAAGAGTCCAAATATTTTTTCTTCATCCAACAGGTCTCTGTGCTTTCCATACTCCGAAAGAAAGTCAAAAGATGAGCCCTGTTTCTTTTTTCGAGAATATTTTAGTTCAATACGGGCAAATTCGCGCGACATTCTTCTGTGCATTGCATCAGGAGTTTTTTCCAGATAATTCCCTTTCGCATCGCGCATGCAATATTTACTGATCCAGGTGGTTGCGGCTAATTCGTCGCCTTCAAAGTAAGCAGTAGAAGCTATTAAAACCTCATTGTAGCTGTATGTTTCAATATTCTTGATTTCCATCAATGCAGGGGTTGTTTCTGACATAATCGGTTGAGTTATTGTTATCTAAGGATAGCCTAAGGTATATCGACTTCGTCTCATTTAATGAATCATACAATGCACAAGATTGTATGCAATTTTAAACGCTATTAGCTAATAGGCATATAACCAGTCAGTAATGTGTAGCAATCAATTGGTTGTGATTCTGATGTGGGCTGTAAACTTTGCAGATAACAGCAAATAGATATTATTTATGCACAAGGAGTAGAAATTGGTATAAATTGCTTATGTAGTTGGGTGAATGAACTATTCATGATAGGCTAATACAAGTATTTTCGTATTGTAAATCGCTGCATTGTTTCAACGCATATCCATTTTTAAGACATACAGAAACATCAGGCAAACGATGCCTTCTGACAAACTGTTTGTATTTCGATTGTCGCTGTTAGCCGGCATGGTACGTTCTCTGCTTGATCTTACGGGGCTTGCACTGCTGTTCCCTATTGTTCAGATATTGTTAACGCCGGAATCCATAAAACAGAATACCTATCTGTTGTCTTTTTATGAGTATGGTCAGTACTACGACCACTGGGAGTTTGCATTTTGGCTGATGATGTATGCGTTTGTTTTTTTTCTGTTTAAAACGGTAGTTACTTTTTTTCTGGCACGTTTTCAGTCGCGTACAGCTTATGGAATAGCTGAATATATTGCCCGCGAACGCTTTCATTCCTACCTCAGCATGCCTTATGTGTTTTATTTACAAAATAACAGTGGCGTGCTTATGCGTAATTTTTTAATTATTCCTTTTGAATATGGTCAACGCATTATCATTCCATTCATACAATTAGCAAATGAATTATTGCTTCTGATATTATTACTTACCGTAATCATCATATATAAACCTATCATGTTTCTTGCGCTTGCTGTAATCATGACCCCTGTTATCTATTACTATCAAAAGCGACTTAAACATTATCTGAACGATATTTCTGTAAGGAAAGATGCAACAGGAAAACATTTATTTAAACACAGCTCGCAATCAATGAGTCTATACAGGGAAATTATGTTGCACAACAAGGAAGATTTCTTCGAATCGAAGTTCAGACAGGGCGCAATCGAGTTGGCGGAGCTCAATGCACGTATAACCACGATTAATGAATTTTCACCTAAAATGACGGAGCTCATCGCTGTTGGGGGTATTGTTGTGGTATTTATTATATCTATGGCTCTTAAGAACAGCAATGTGGAATTTATTCAGTTCCTCATATTATTTACCTTACTAATCAGTCGCCTGCTTCCTTCTGCCAATCGTATCCTTCTTCAATCGTCTACAATACGTTCAAACGAATATGTATTTGATTATCTGAAAGACTTGATTCCATTTATTGCCAAAAAAGATGAACAAGAAGTAAAGACGGCTCCAATTATTTTTGAGGAACGCATTACTATAAAAGATCTGACGTTCAGCTACGAGGAACATCAAAAGCCACTCTTTACCAGACTAAATATGACCATCAGAAAGGGCAGTAGCATAGGTATTATTGGTCCTTCGGGCAGCGGCAAAACAACCTTGTTGCATATATTACTTCGCTTACTCCGGGAAGACTCGGGAGGCATATATGTAGATAATGTGCAATTAGACCACGCCAATAAATTATCATGGTATTCGCTAATCGGATATGTGCCGCAAAATATTAACCTCATAGATGGCGACTTTGCCGAGAATATTGCTTTTGGTGTTGCTGCGGCTGATATTGATATGGAGCGCGTTAAACGTGTTGCCGAGCTTGCGCAGCTACACGAGTTCATTGAGAAACAACCCGACAACTATCGTACTGCGATTGGAGAGGGCGGACTCAAAATATCCGGTGGACAGAGACAACGTGTTGGTATAGCCCGGGCGCTGTATCACGATGCACAATTATTAATTTTTGACGAGGCCACTTCGGCTTTAGATGTGGAAACAGAAGAGATGATAACAGAGTCGCTGCGGGTATTAAATACTCGCCGAATGACCACCATTGTAGTGGCTCACCGGTTACAGACACTACGCTATTGTGATGAGATTTACAGTATTGAGCAAGGAAAGCTCAGCGATAAAATGAAATATTCTGATCTTTAATGTAATACGGTTTATGTTGTTTAATCTAATTCGTAGTCCAATTGTAATCATAGGAATGCATCGTTCCGGCACGAGTATGTTATCGCAAATTATGCATCGTTCCGGCATTTTTATGGGCAGTGATTTTAAGGCGTATTACGAATCAAATTATTTTCAAAAGCTTAATGAGCAATTATTAAAGGGCCAACGCGGATCCTGGGATAAACCCGTACAGACCGGTCAGCTACCACAATTTAATAAACAGGCATTTCTTGCCGAATACCTGTCGCTTTACCGGAGGCCCCAATATTTCGTATCCCTATTCCTGCAAAAAAGATGGGGGTGGAAAGATCCCCGGAACACCTATACCTTAGGAAGTTGGCTTGAATTTTTTCCTAATCTCAAAGTCGTTCATATCGTGCGTAATGGAATTGATACCTCACTAAGTTTATATGAACGAAACATGATGCTTCAGCCTAAAACGAAATGGCACAGCGAGCGACTGAGTTCGCTGAGTTCTTGTTTTCAGCTCTGGGAGGAATATGTTTTACAGGCTAAGCAATGGAGTATCCGGCTTCAGGATCGATACTGTGAGGTTCGTTATGAGGATTTGATTACGCAGAATGATGACATCATCAAAAAACTAAATCAGTTTCTCGGTGTCTCCGTAAGGGACTCGTTGCGAATAATTGCTGATAAGGAGCGTGGGAAGAAGGATATGGAATCGGAAACCGAGGAATTAAAGACCATAGCGGTTCGAAATAAAACATTTATCGATTTGGGTTATGTGGCGGAATGATGTGGATTCGGCAAGCAGTCCTGTTGTTGTCGGTGGATTGGGGGGCAGTGGAACACGAGCTGTAGCGGCCATTTTAAATGAGCTCGATTTCTACATCGGGTCGTATCTGAATCCTCAGCTAGATAATTTATGGTTTACTTTTTTATTGCGTCGCCCTGCCAGTATAAGATCATTCGATTCTCCGGAAATTGAACGTGCGCTCAAGCTATTCGATTCCGTAATGAAGTCATACTGGGGTAAAAGCTTTAAAGCTAGAACCCAGTTGTACGAATTGGCCGCAGAGTTTATGATGCGTAATTATGTTAAGCGATCGCGTTATCGGTTCCCGCTGAACGCCGTAGCGTCTATTACCCATCATCACTATCATTCGTCGCACGCCCGATGGGGATGGAAAGAGCCTAATACCCATTTGTTCATTAATACACTGCACAAGCAATATCCTAATTTGAAATACATATTAGTGATGCGACATCCACTCGATTTGGTGTATGGACATAATTTTAACCAACTATATAACTGGCATCACTTATTCAAATTACCCAAGCCTAATAAACGAAACGAGCGCGCGTTGATGCTAGAGTTTTATGATCGGGCATATTCAAGGAGCATACGTATAGGCAATGAATTACTTGGCTCTAACTTTATGGTTGTTAAAATAGAGGAGTTGTGTTCGTCAGAAAAAATATTTGACCGCCTTATCGAATTTCTTGAAGTAAAACTTGAGGAAACGTGTTACACATCCATAAAAAAAATTCCGGCATGGCAACCCGGATTTGGCAGATATCGTGAAATAAAAAACACGGTTGATCCCGAGAAAAGCACCTTAGTATGTAATAAGTTTAATTACAGCTATGTATAGCGTTTTACTGCTTTTTTATATAGTTTACTTTTATCTTCTATATCTTTTGGTCAAGTTGTTAACGATTTCGTTTAGCTTTTTTAAATCTAAAAAAGTAAGCAATAAAATAATCTATCTCGAGTTATTCGGCCCGCCAATGGCCGGATATACGGCACGATCCAGGTATTGGTCCGATCTTTTACGTGCCAAAGGTTATGAATCCGATGTGTATTGGGTAATAACCTATGAGCAGTATAAGCAGTTAATGTCGAAACGGCATGGCTTACTATTGTTTCAGATTAAAACACTATGGAAGCGTGTGAAACAATGCTGGATTACCCGCGATGCCGCATTGATTATTGTGCGCAGAGAGCTTTTGATGTATAACGACTATGGTAATTTATTTTTGGAGAAATGGATGAGGTGTATGCATAAATCCCTGATTATTGACTTCGATGATGATATTGCTGCCGCAAAACATGAAGGCCAGAAACGAAGAACCTTATTTTCTAGGCTTATGCTCGAGAGTCATACGAAGTTTACATCCTCGCTTGCATATTATGATGCTTGCATTTACGGTACCGAATATTTATACCAACAGTTCTCGCCACGCGCCGTTAGCGCAACCCGACATTTAATATTGCCAACCTGTGTTCGTGATTATGCTAAGCCATTGAAACAATATAAAGGGGATAATGTAATCCGAATTGGTTGGGTTGGTTCTTCCTATAATTTACGAAACATAGAAGCTATCTTCAGCCAACTTGAAACGCTTTATGAGCGAACTGCTTTTGAATTTATTCTGATCTGCGACAAGGTTACTACAATACATACAACCTTCCCGTTACGTTTTATTAAATGGTCGGAGGATGCAGAAGTTGAGAATTTACTTCAAATCGACATTGGCCTGATGCCCTTGTTTCGTAATGATACAGCAAGAGGAAAAGCTGCTTTTAAATTAATTCAATATATGTCGCTTGGAATCGTGTCGGTGGCGAGTGCCGTAACCATCAATACTGATATTATAGAGGATGGCGCAAATGGATACCTTGTAGAAGATGAAACGAAGTGGGTTGAAGTTCTGGATATGGTAATCCGTTCGCGGAGTCAGTTTGCTCAAATCGGAGAGGCGGCATATAGTCGCATATCGAACACCTATACGTTTGATGCCAATGAAGCGACCTATTTGTCATTTATAAAACAACAACTAACAGGCGCATAAAACTATGTGTGGCATAGCCGGAATTATATCGCATACATACCAAATAGATCCAAAGCGTATAATGGCTATGTCAGAGTCAATAAAGCACCGCGGCCCCGATGGCAAATGGGATTGGTATCAGGATGATCTGCGTGCAGGGTTAGCATACCGGCGTTTGGCTATCATGGATAAAGAGGCGTTTAATCAAAATCCATTTATATGGCAAAATAAATATGTGGTATTATTTAATGGCGAGATATACAATCATCAGGAACTAAGAAAGCAATTAGAACCGAAGGGATTCAGATTTCAAACGAAATCGGATGTTGAAGTAATACCGCCGTTATATCAGTTATATGGTACATCCATGGCAGAGCATATGGAGGGCATGTTCGCAATCGCCATATGGGATATAGAAAATAAAACACTATTTGCCGTTAGAGATCGGTTTGGCGAAAAACCGTTTTATTATGCTTTGGATAAAAATGAATTTGTGTTTGCCTCAGAAATGAAATCCATTATTGCAGGAGGGCTTACAAAAGAGTGGAATGGAAGCATGTTGTTTGATTACCTTGTTTACAATGTGGTAGAGGACGCTCAGGATGCGCATAAGACCTTTTATAATAAAATCTTCCGCCTTCCGCCGGCCCATTGGCTCTTACTTAAAGACGGGGCAATTCGTGAGGGGGAATATTGGACATTAAATAATGCTGTTACCTATGGCGGCAAACTCGAAGAAGCCGTAAAAACATTTTCCGGGCTATTTGATTACAGTGTAGCATCAATGTTAAAGGCAGATAAGACGATTGGATTTAGTGTTTCCGGTGGCCTTGATTCATCTGCGGTTTATACACAAGCGCTGAAGTATTGGCAAAATGATGCCTTGCCGAATACGTTTACGGTACGCGTTCATGAAAATAAATTTGATGAGGGACCTTATGTTAACACGTTACTTAATCATTACTCGGCTAATCACCATGAGGTATGGGTTAATGAAGATTTAATACTGCAAAAGCTTCCACTGATTTTATATCATCAGGAGGAACCTATATCTGATCTTACGGTATTAGCGCAATGGATGCTTATGGAAAAAGTGAGTGAGAAAAATGTTAATGTATTATTGGATGGTCAGGGGGCCGACGAAACACTTGCAGGATACAATTATTTTTATGAAGTTCTGCTGAAGCAACTCGGAGCTCAATCGTGGCGAAAGATGATGATGGCCAATCGTGCTTTTTTTGAAAAACAAGGTAAATACTATCCGATACGAATGCGTATGGCCGGCGATATCTATTTTCCGGGAATCCTTAATCAGCTGGGCCGACTTAAGCGACGCTATTTATCACCGGTATATTTTTCCTTTCTCAATCGTGATTTTCTTCATACCTATAAACACAACGATACACCGTTTCCTGTATTTAATGATGTTAATCAATTATTACATTACCGAACGGCACGATATGGGTTGCATAAACTATTACGTTATGCTGATCGTAACAGCATGGCTCACGGAATAGAAGTGCGTTTTCCTTTTCTGAATCATAAACTGGTTGAATTTATTTTTACGCTGCCCCTCGAATTTAAACTGCACGATGGATGGACCAAATTCATATTGCGTATGATGATGGATAAACAGCTCCCATCCTCGATCACGTGGCGTATTAATAAACTGGGTTATCATGTACCCTCCGATAAATGGCTGGAGCATCCAAGAGTAAAAGAAATGATTCGCGAGTCTAAACGTAAAATGGCTCAAAGCGGCATTGTTCGCTTTAATGACCGAGCGCATCCGAGAGATCTGGCCATATTTATCAGCTCACATTTTTTATAGTACTTTTCAGCGCAATGACGAATCAAAAAATAGTAGGAATACATCAACCTAATTTTTTGCCATGGCTTGGCTATTTTCATAAGATGTTACGATCTGATGTTTTTGTGTTTCTCGATGATGTGCAGTTTTCAAAAAACTCAGTTGGTAACAGAGTGCATATTCGTCGCAAAGATGGCGTTGCGGCTTATTTGACCGCTCCGGTACGGTTATCAAAAAAAGCATTTCAAAATTATAATGAAGTTGAACTCGACATTGGCCCTCGCTGGCCCGATGCGGCCATAAATGTCATTCGTGATGCTTATCAGAAATCACCATTTTTCAAAAAAATATTTCAAGATATTGCTGATATCATTTTAATGCATCATCCTCATTTAGCATCTTTAAATATTGAATTAATATATTATGTGATTCAATACCTGCAACTTAATAAACCTTTAGTGTTATCCAGTTCGATACCCATTGCCGGAGCTCAAAAAAGCGATCTGGTATTTGAAATCTGTAAACAGCTTGGAGCAACTAAATATTTATCCGGCACCGGAGCAAAAAAATATAATAACGAACAACAATTTACGGATCAAGGCATAGCATTAGTTTATACGCAATTCAGTATAGCAGACGGATATAAAGCGCCGGATGTGAATAATGAATTGGTTAATCTAAGCATACTTCATTTCCTGTTTCATTATGAAGCAGAAAAAATCAAGGAATTAATCCATTGTCCAACTGTCCCGGCATATTGATATACTGCGGCGGCATCCGGCATCAATAGTCTTCGTTTATGTAAATAGATTGAAAGTCATGTGATAATGATTAAATTCGCTCACCTAATTGACTATGGCTATACTCGAACTCAAGCAAGTGAATAAATACTACGATAAATATCATGCCCTGCGTGATGTGAGTCTAAGTATCGAACCGCAGAGCATATTTGGATTGCTAGGTCCCAATGGGGCCGGTAAAACAACAATGATACGGATCATAACCGGTATAACCGCCGCAGATCAGGGTGATGTTATTTTTAATGACAAACCATTTCAGGAGCATCATGTTGAGGAAATCGGCTATATGCCCGAAGAACGTGGACTTTATAAAAAGATGAAAGTCTGGGAGCAATTAGTATATCTGGCTCAATTAAAAGGATTATCAGCCAAAGACGCAAAAGATCGTGTATATGCGTGGATGGAGAAGATGGACATCAAAGACTGGTGGAATAAAAAAATTGAAGAGCTCTCCAAAGGGATGAGTCAGAAAATACAGTTCATCTCTACGGTAGTTCATGAACCGCGGCTGATCATACTTGACGAACCATTTTCCGGGTTGGATCCTGTTAACTCAGTTCTTATCCAAAATGAAATTGAAGAGCTCAGACTAAAAGGGGCTACCATACTTTTTTCTACTCATCGTATGGAGCAGGTAGAAGAAATCTGCGAACAGATTGCGCTGATTAATAAAGGAAAAATTATTCTCAACGGACGTGTTAAGGATATCAAACAACAATTCAAGCAAAATTTATATTCGGTAGAACTGCTCGACCCCGGTATTCAATTTCGAAATGATTACTTCAATGTGGTTTCACGTGATGCAAATCAATTCAAGATAAAGCTTGCAAATGGCGCAACCTCAAAAGATCTGCTCAAAACACTGGTAGAACAGGATGCAGATGTTTTATCATTCAGGGAGGTGTTGCCTTCATTGAATGAAATATTTATTAAACAAGTAACTGAAGGAACTCATGAATAAAACGTGGATTATCATCAAAAGGGAGTATATAACCCGGGTCAGAAAAAAGCTGTTTCTGGTTACAACCATTTTAGCGCCATTAGGTATAGCTCTGATTAGTGTGCTGCCCGTGCTGATGAGCTCCGTATCCACAGAGAAAACGGTTATAGGCGTAATTGATGACAGTAAGATTGACAGCACAGGATTATTTTTTGAAAAATTTCAAAACGATAACAGCCTCGAATTTATATACCTGACTAATTCCTATGAGCAGGCGAAAAACGAATATGCATCAACCGGATTAAATGGCATATTGTATATAGCTCCTGAATTTAATATGTATGAAGGGACCGGAGTAGAATACTACTCTAAAGAGCAATTGGGGTTGAAGTCTCAGTCGAATATCGAAAAACAAATGTCTCAGATTACACGCGAACTTAAACTGGCCAAGATTGAAATTACACCCGAGATTATCGATCAGTTGAGTAAAGATGTGCGTATAAAATCGATTGTGAGCAATGAACAGGGTACTCAGGAGGGGAACACGGCCATCGCAACAATGATAGGTTCTATTATGGGATTTGTTATTTACATTGTTATGCTGATGTATGGCACTATGGTTATGCGAGGTGTTATGGAGGAGAAGACGAATCGCATAGCGGAAGTTATGGTATCATCGGTAAAGCCTTTTCAGTTGATGCTTGGTAAAATTGTAGGAATAGGCATGGTGGGTCTAACCCAATTTATTATTTGGATTATTATCGTTGTTTCTATTCAAATGGGGGTGGGATTATTTTACGGTGAGCAGATGGCACAATTGCAAACGATGCAGCCCGGCGTGGGGATGGAGCAACCTCAGAACATAACTGCATTAGCAAAAGCATTTGGCGATATTGCACAATTACCATGGGTATATATCGTATCCTCTTTTTTATTTTTCTTCCTTGGTGGCTATCTTCTTTATGCGGCGCTATTTGCCGCAGTTGGTTCAGCAACCGGTGAAGAGGGCGATCAGTCGCTTACTTTTATTGTTACGCTCCCCGTAATTATTTCGATCATGATTATGATCAATACGCTTGAACAGCCTAACGGGACGCTGGCTATAGTGTCCTCCATGATACCGTTTACAGCGCCAATAGTAATGTGTGCCCGGTTACCTTTTCATCCTCCACTTTGGCAACTGATACTATCGATGTTGTCGCTTACAGGAGGTTTTATATTTACCACGTGGCTTGCAGGGCGCATCTATCGTGTTGGTATATTGATGTACGGAAAAAAAGTTACCCTAAAGGAGTTAGGTAAATGGATTTTCTATAAAGCATAACCCATGAAAAATAAAATTGCCCGCATTGTCATTCTGATTGGAGGCCTGGTCTTTATTTTATTTTTAATCATCAGCAACTTCAGTAAGAACAACGTAGATAATAATCAAAAGGACGCTGGCCAGGCGAATCAGAACGATCGTGCAGTGCTGAAGCCGGCGCCGGTGTTTAATGCCGACTCCGCTTATTACTATACTAAAAAACAAGTTGATTTTGGCCCGCGCATACCCGGCACTAAAGAACACATAGCTTGTGGCGACTGGCTGGAGCGTTTCCTTGTTAGCAGAGCAGATACCGTATTTATTCAGAAAAATTCAGTTAAAATATATGATGGTTCAGTGGTGCCGATGAGGAATATTATCGCATCGTATAATCCAAAGGCGAGTAAGCGCATATTATTATTTGCTCATTGGGATACGAGACCATATGCCGATCATGATAAACAAAACAACAAAGCTAAGTTCGATGGTGCTGATGACGGTGCGGCATCGGTCGCCATTCTCCTCGAGATAGCCCGGGTGTTATCTGCTCAAAAACCCGAAATCGGAATTGATCTTGCCCTCTTTGATGTTGAGGATTATGGCGCGCACAAGGATGACAATACGCACAACGAAAAAGACACCTATGCTTTAGGCACACAATATTGGTGCAGGAACCCGCACATCAATAACTATCATGCCTACTACGGTATTCTATTAGATATGTGTTCAGCATATGGCGCCCGATTTAAGCTCGAGGGGCATAGTATGCAATACGCACCGAGTGTGGTTCAGCTTGTTTGGAAAACGGCATCTGCTTTAGGGTATGGTAATCTGTTTATTAATGAAAGAGCACAGGCCATTGTTGATGACCATTATTACGTTAATTCAATTGCAGGCATTCCGAGTATTGATATTATTTGGCTGGACCATACAACACAAACCGGTTTTGCACCACATTGGCATACTACAGATGATCATATTAAAATTATTGATCAGACTAATCTGAAGGCAGTAGGACAAACCCTGCTCACGGTATTGTTTAATGAAAATCCATAATCTTAGAGGCGAATTGCCCTCAGAACACCTTTCCTGAAAAAGGGGGCCTGATGTTGTTTCTGAAAAATGAAAAGCATATAACCTTCTGTAAAGCGACAGGCAAAATGCTTTGATTCAAAAAACTGCTTAAACTCCTCGGCATCCTGTGCCTGATGATAGGTGCACACAACCACATGAATGGGACTAGTGCTGTTCCATAATAAATGGCCTCCTTCAAAAACAGGCCGCTCGCTACCATCAAGATCCATTTTCAGGAAATTAAACGGATTGTTCTTATGTATGGCATCAAGTGTGGTGGTATGTTCGTCTTCGTGACTGCCGGCGTACTTATTAATAATTTCTATCTTATGTAAATACGGTTTAAATGTCTGCTCTAAGGCTTCTATCCATTCGTGGTCACGCTCAACCAAAATGGCTTTTTGGATAGTGTCAATATGAGTCAGTGTAAAATTTGCTTCGGCACAACCTATATCTGCAATGACATCGTTCGCGTTAAATGTAAAGTTGGCAGGCAGATAGCAATGTGCCGAGGCGGTATCCTGCTCGCAAAAAATCGAACGATAGTAAGCAACTATTCTTCGCTTACTCCAGCTTCGTTTAAAGTATAGGCGCTTTCCCATCCATAATACATAATGTAACCCGCAAGATGAGTCAAATAGCACCTCGCAGGGAATGTGTTCGTATTTATCCTGGAAAGGATAGGGAAACACTTTCAAATTATTGGACTCTAAATATCGTAGTGCTTCATGTAAATAGTTATCCTCCCCTTGGTAATCTTTATAATGGTTTAATATCTGCTTTTTTAAACGTTCATTTTTAAACGTATTTAATAAAACCGCAAGTTCTCTCCTCCATTCAGAAGGAATAATATTTTTAAGTAATCGTTGAGTCATAGGCCGGGATAAAATCGGTTGCGCACTTCGGTACGCAATGATGCAAAGAAACGCTCAAACTGCAAGTTAATAAAGTCTTTATGCTCCAGATAGATGTTGTAACTGTGAAGTAGATTATTTTCAAACTGAATTCTTCGGCTCATGTTACGCAGTGTTGTTTGAATGCCTTCGGCACTATCGTAGCGGCAAAGCCAATTATTCTTTTTCATG
>BJGO01000034.1 GCA_014190535.1 Bacteroidota bacterium
TATTCTATTAGCTTTTAACCTTGAAGCACAGGTAAATGGAGGTCTAGAAAAAATTATTGTAGAAACCTATTACATCTCTGATGCCAACGATGCTACCCAAAATAGTGTCGGAGGAGTTCTCCCAATAGGGTCAAAAACATATCGTATTTATGCTGACATGAAGCCGGGCTATAAGTTTCAGGCAGCATACGGCATTCCGGGGCACGAATTGAAAATTGCCACAACAACCTTATTCTTTAATAATGAAGATCGCGGAGATATCACTCCCAACTTTACTAAAAATCAGGCGCGTAATAATACCGTAATGTTAGATTCCTGGTTATCCGTAGGGGCAGCATGTCAAAGTCAATTCGGGGTGCTTAAAACTCAAGATGACAATGTGGCTACTAACGTAAACCTCGATGGTGTTCTTCAAAATAATGACCCTCTTGCAGGAATACCCATAACCGAGCGCGATGGTTACTTACCGGGTGCACCTACTGAAGTAACTCTTGTTGGCATTGATGTGCCCGCCGCTATGCTAAACAATCAGAATGACGGCACTAATGGCCCGGTTTTCTCTACTATCAATGGATCATGGGCTGCACTTGGCGGCTCTGCATCCTACAATCCGGATAGTAATCAGGTTCTTATTGCCCAAATTACCACGGATGGCGATTTATCATTTGAACTGAATCTACAGATTGCTTATGAAAACATTATTGGCATTGATACATTTAATGTGGTTGAAAATTATGTTGCTGTAAACCCCAGCCCTACAGAATTTTCTATACCAAGTCTCATCTATCCTGTTGCTAATGATACCACCACATTAAGTTCTACAACAACGATATCGATATGTAATAACGAATTGCCTTATTTGTGGAACGGAAACTCCTATTCACAAGCAGGCACCTTCTCCGTAACTTTAACCGGAACCGGTGGTGTTGATTCTATAGCCACGTTGATTCTTACAGTGAATTTACCAACCGCTTCTTCAACCCCTCTAACGATTTGCAATAATGATCTGCCCTACTTTTGGAATGGACAAAATCTGACCACTGCCGGTACATTCACCGCTGCCTTAACCAATGTTGCCGGTTGTGACTCCATTGCCACCTTAATTTTATCAACAGCGGACACGCTGACTTCACTAACTAATTTAAATCTTTGCCCGGGACAACTGCCCTTCAATTGGAATGGTAATACATATACCTCTGCCGGCACTTATAGTATTGGCCTTACAAGTACTAATGGCTGTGACTCTATAGCTTCATTAAACTTAACGCTTATCGACACCTTAACGAGCAGTGTTTTTGATACTGTATTAACTACAGCACTACCTTATATCTGGAATGGCAATAACTACAATGCTTCCGGCACCTACACAGTAACGCTGAACTCAGCATTTGGCTGCGACTCCATAGTAACGTTATTTCTAACGGTTACTAATCCGGTTAGTATATCATCAGTGGCGTCTGCATTGGTTAATACGTATCCAAATCCATCCGATAATATTATTTCTATTGACCTGGTTAACGCTATCGGCAACAGCAACTTTATTACCCTTTATGATATGAGAGGCATTGTAATTCTTGAGCAACCGTTTCAACCAAATACAAATGGCTATTTGCACGAAACACTTGATATCAATAGTTTACCTGCCGGAATGTATATGTTACGCATCAGTTCAAATGGCCAATCGTATAGCAAACAGGTAATTAAACGATAATATAAATACCTCTGAATTATTTATAGACTAGCTGATGAACAATGTAACCCGCCTATTATTTTTTTTAATTGCCATACCGCTTACCTCACTTGCCCAAGGCACATTACGTGGAGTTATCAGCGATCAGAACGGTGAGAAATTAATCGGGGTAACACTGGTTGTGAAAGAAGATCAATCTATGTTTACCCAAAGTGGTATTGATGGCAGTTATAATCTCAAAATTACCCGTTCTGATTCCGTAACGTTGATTGTTTCCTATGTCAGTTTTGCTAAAATAGAAGAGCGACTCTTATTGAAGAATAATGAAGTATTGATAAAGGATATTGTTATGGCACCGAGTGTCAAGATTATCAAAGGTGTTGAAATCACTGCTACACAGAAACGCGATCAGAATTATTACATGGAAAATGTAAAAAAGAAATCGGTTACCACCATTGATTATATCTCATCGGAGTCCATTAAAAAAATTGGCGACAATAATGTGGGCAGTGCCATTGGCCGGGTTTCAGGTGTATCAACAAATGGTAGTTTTTTCACCGTACGTGGTGTTGGTGACCGTTATATTAAAACCACGATCAACGGCTCTATCATTCCTACATTGGATCCATTTACAAATAATATCAGGCTGGATCTCATTCCGGCGAGTCTTGTGGATAATCTGATAATAACCAAAACACAAAGCCCCGATATACCGGCAGACTGGGCTGGTGCCTATGTATCTATTGAGACGAAGGATTTTCCTGAGAAAATGCTTTTGAATGTTGAAACAACACTGGGTTATAACCCGCAAAGTACACTCACCGATGTCATCAGTTCACAACGCAGTAACACAGACTGGCTTGGTTTTGACAACTCCTTGAGAGACCGCACACACGATGGATTTATCAAAACCTCTATTGAACCTACACTGTATCAATATTTCGCTGCATTGGGATTTAAAGATTATTATAATACAATGGGTGTTGATCAGAACACCTAGGTTGATAGCAGCACCACCAGTGACACATACTTTAAACTTGGATTGATAAAATTGGGCTTACTGGCACCGGCATTGTTTAACGATGCTAGTGCATTTAATGCCGCCAAAGAAGCTTTTTACAATGGCAGCTATACTCGTGATGCGTTTAAAATCATCAACAAAAATGCTGCTGAACAAAATGCATCATTACCCAATAACTGGAATACACCTTACCGCCGCACACCCTTAAATTTTAGTCAAAGTTTCAGCATAGGCAATCAAACAAAAATTGGCACAAAGAAGCTGGGCTACTTATTTAGCTTTCGTTACAGTTCATCCAATCAATACGATGCTGAAGCAGTGTCTCAGCGGGCTCGGTTCGATCAATCGCTTGCTCAAAATCTTGAACAAGGTATTGCCCGAGAGTCAAATGGATGGAACGGGCTAGCCAGCCTTTCATTCAGCCCTAATAAAAACAACAGTTTTTCTCTGCTATTTATGCCCAATTTAATCGGCATTAACAATATTCGTAATGGGTACGAGCGCGTAGATCAATTTCTGGAAAACTATGCCATCGTACAATTTTATGAGCAACGAAAACAACTTGTTTATCAGTTAAAAACCGAACATTATCTTCCCGGCCTCAAACTTAAAATACGTAGTAACGCTTCTTATACAAGAGGTAAAAGTACTGCACCGGATTTTAGAAACCTTACATTCACCAGAGACCCCTCTACGAATGAATATCAATTTGGACCATCTGTAGGTGAGGGTATTCATCGATATTTCAGATACCTTAACGAGAATCAGCTCGATGTTCGTTTGCAATTTGAATTACCGCTAAGCACTGCTGATAAATCTAAGATCAGAAAAATGAAATGGGGCGGATCCTATGTAAGACTAGACCGATACTATGACCAGTATGATTATATGATTTTAAACGGCCCTTATGGTTCAACGCTGAATATTCTCACTACAGATAATGTCAGCGACTATTTCAATACACAAAGCTTTTTGATTAATGAAGGCATAAACAACGAGGGCAAACCCTATACAACCATTTATCAGTACTACAATCAGATTCACTTTGACGGTGATGAAACATTTGGATATAGTGCTATTACCTCTGCATTTCTAATGACTGATTATGCAATCAACTCCTTATGGAAAGTTTCCGGGGGTGTCCGTATGGAATACGCCGATTTATTTACAGATGTAGTAACCTATTATGAAGCCGGCTATGCAGTAAATGATGTTAGAAGGGATTACTCGCAGGGTAGTTATCCGCTGATTAATCCGGGAGTATTAAAAAAGTTAAACATATTGCCGAGTGTTAATATGCTATATGTAATCCGTGACGACGACAAAGGCGTAGTGAACTTCAGAGCAAATTATAGTCAGTCGGTGGCAAGACCGAGCCTGCGCGAGTTATCCGATGTTGCCATCATTGATTATGAATTCAGAACATTTACATTTGGCAACTCTAATTTACAACCCGTTAACATCAGTAATTACGATGTTCGATTGGAGTCATTTCAGAAAGACCGTTGGAATTGGTCTGTAAGCTTATTCTATAAACAATTCCGAAATCACATCGAGCTCATAAATGCCGGCACCGTTACTTGGGAAAATGTAGATCGTTCACGTGCGGCAGGAATTGAACTAGAGGGCAAATTGAAGCTAATGAAAAATTTAGACTGGATGACCAATTTGACTTTGGTAAATTCAAACACAACTTTTGTAAGAAAACGTATGGAGCTCAGCTCCGGCAACCGAATATACATACCATTAGATACGGTTTCCAGAGTTATGTTTGGTCAGGCACCATACATCATTAATTCATCAATCAGTTACGCTAACGATAAAAATGGATGGACCGGAACATTAAGTTACAATATACAAGGTAAGCGCCTTATCGTAGCTAGTAATGTTAAAGAAATACCCGATGTATTTGAGTTTCCAAGAAACCTTATTGACATCAAAGTATCCAAACGAATAACTAAACATTTCAGCACCTATCTTTCTGTGCGTGATCTATTAAATACTTATATCAGGCGATCCTATGATTACCAAACAGACGTACGTATCGATTTTGATCGCTTTCGGTTTGGAACGACTTATATACTCGGAATCATTTATAAATTATAATCGCTACCATGAAATCCTTTACCATACTAGGAATTTTAATGCTCTCTGTTTTTGCTGCACTAGGACAAATTAATGCACTGCAAGTAGAAACATATTATATTTCCGATAATCAGGATGCTACAGACACCACAGGTGGAAATCTTGAAAGTGGCTCTATTACCTATCGTATTTATGTTTCGTTGCCCGTTACTTCACGTATTAGACGAATCTATGGCGATGCCGGGCACCCATTAAAATTCAGCAGCTCCGAGACTTTTTTTAATAACATAGCAGATGGTCAGTCGTTTGCTAATTCGATTTCAAAAAATCGTTATTTGGAAAATACTGTTGCCTTAGATAGCTGGCTAACAATTGGCCAAAGCACCAAAACTGCCACACAAACTTATTTTGGAGTTCCGAAGAATCTTGACCCGGATAGTTCATTTATTGGCGGAAGCAATAATGATGGCGGAAGTGCAATGATTGCCGAAGGTCTGTTAAACAATAATAGCCCGGAAATAAATATTCCAATTACAGTTCACGATGGCATGACCTTAGGCACTGATGTGCCTCAGAACTGGGGCAGTTATGGAATAAAAGATGATGTAACCGGAATAGACTCAACAATATTTGGCTCCGTTGTTCCAAAAAGTGAGTTCATCAGCTATAATGCAGCGTTGTTTAACTCCGGCACTGTTGGTCCACTGACTGATACCAATATCGTGCTACTGGCACAGTTAACCACAAAGGGAACTATACAATTTGAAATCAATCTGGAGATTGAAGAATTAGTTAATGGCTTAAGCGTAGTTAGAAAATATGTAGCTAATGATAGTACTTTAAATGCCGATGAATTATTAAGCCCTCTATTGAAATATCCTCCACAATGCGGATGTCTTGATCCGCTCTATCTGGAATATAACCCTGCAAACAGTTGCAGCAATTCTGATTCGTGCCAGACTTTAATTATTCTCGGTTGCTCCGATCCTGAAGCGTGTAACTACGATCCCATAGTAAATTTTAATTTGCCGGAGTTATGTTGTTATGTCGGCTATTGCAACAATATGGATATTAGTGTGGTATGCCCTACATTAAATCTGCCTGATTTAAAAGATACCGATTCTGATCTGATCACCATTTTTCCTAACCCTGCATATAAATCAATTTCTATACAATACCCGAATCAATTCAAGGGCAACTTAAATTTTGATATTACCGACATTACCGGAAGAACAATAAAAACCGGTGTGATCAGTTCCTCAAAAACTGCTGATATCAAAATTGAAGATCTTACTGAAGGATATTATTTAATTCGTGTGGTCACACCCGAACAGATACAAACGGCTACCTTTATCAAACAATAATTTTTCAAAACCATGAGTAATAGATTTTATCAAATATTTGCTTGTATGCTCTCATTAGTTTTATGTGTTTCGTGCGGAGATGATGATAAACCATCCGTAACAATTGAGACCGGAACCCTTACTGATATTGACAACAACACCTATAAAACTATTAAAATCGGATCAAAATGGTGGATGGCTGAAAATCTTAAAGTAAGACGATTCAAAAATGGTCAGTTGATTCCCAATCTTGATCTAACTAATGACTGGGTAAATGCCACACAGGCGGCACTTTGCAGTTATGACAATACAGTAAATAATACCGGAATTCTATACAATTACTTTGCTGTAGCAGATGCACAAGGTTTGGCCCCGGCTGGTTGGCATGTTGCAACCGAGGACGATTGGAAGCAACTGGAAACATATATTGGTATGCCCGCAACAGAATTAGAGAAAGTGAACTGGAGAGGAACTACTGAAGGTGACCTGCTAAAAATAGAAGGTCCGGCAGGCTGGACTAAACACGAAAACATTTGGGGTATTAATAAATACGGATTTACCGCTTTAGCAGGTGGTTGCCGATTATTCAATGGCTATTGGTCGGCTCCCGGACTATTTGGTATGGGATTCTGGTGGTCATCAACAGAGACTAATGGGCAGGCTTGGTATCGGTATTTGGATTATAAAAAATCAGGCATATTCAGGTTCTACGGCCAAAAGAATTACGGAATGAATGTTCGATGTGTGAAGGATTAAACAGAACAGATTATTTCATAATCACCACTAAATAAAAAATTACGATCAATGAGCTATCTGAGCAAATAGCTAAATTTGTGCGCTCAACTCATGAGCGACTCCATTAAGCACGAATGCGGTATTGCACTAATCCGTTTACGTAAACCTCTCTCCTACTTTCACGAAAAATACGGCACGGCTTTGTATGGCCTCAATAAGTTATATCTGCTGATGCAAAAGCAACATAACCGGGGGCAGGATGGCGCCGGAGTGGCCGTTGTCAAACTCGGTATGCAGAAGGGACAGCGTTTTATTAGCCGCTATCGCTCGAACGCCCCACAGGCCATCTCAGAAATATTTCAGAAGATATCCGATAAAATCAATCAGGCCGAAAAAATGAATCCGGGCATCATTCAAAACACCGATTGGCTCAAAAAAAATGTAAGCTTTATTGGTGAATCCCTGCTCGGCCATCTGCGTTATGGGACGCATGGCAAGAACGAAGTTGAATCCTGTCACCCGTTTATTAAAAATCAGCAATCCTTAACCAGAAGTCTAGTGCTGGCCGGCAATTTCAACTTAACCAATATCGAAGACCTTGGATGGAATGAAGACGAGGACGACATACGGCCCGATACAGCCGTAGTGCTTGAGTATATCAGCGGCTTACTTGAAGAAGAAATAAACAGGGTATATCAACTCCATAAAGAAGCCAGTGAAACCGAGGAAGATCTGCGTCGTCAGATTTCAGAAAACATTAACTTCCATCATATCCTTAAACAAGCCGCTCTCGATTTTGATGGCGGTTACGTAATAGCCGGGCTCAGCGGGGCAGGGCATTCCTTTGTACTTCGTGATGCGGCCGGTATACGACCGGCGTATTATTTCGCTAATGATGAAGTAATTGTTATTGCCAGTGAACGCCCTGCCATACAAACCGCATTTAATCTGAATCAGTCAGAAATTAATGAACTTCCTGCCGGCCATGCATTAATTATAAATAAAAACGGGCAATGGGATTTACATCCTTGCTCGGAGCCTGCAGAAAAAAAAGCGTGCAGTTTCGAAAGGATATATTTTTCACGCGGCAGCGATGAGGATATTTATAACGAACGTAAGAAATTAGGTCAGCTGGTTATGCCTCAGATATTAAAAGAAATTAACAACGACTTTACCCATACCGTTTTTTCGTTTATACCCAACACCGCCGAGGTGGCTTTTTATGGTATGATTAAAGGTGGCGAAGATGTGCTAAACGAATGGAAGAAAAACGAAATCAAAAAACTAAACGACAACTTCAACGAAGATAAAATCAACGACATCCTCTCGCGCCGCCTGCGCATCGAAAAGATTGCTATAAAAGATGTTAAACTACGCACTTTCATCACTCAGGATGCTGACCGGAATGAGATGGTTGCCCATGTATACGATATCACTTACGGTAGCATCAAACGTGGTATCGATACTATGGTTGTGATCGATGACTCCATAGTGCGCGGCACGACTTTAAAAGAAAGTATCATTAAAATGCTCGACCGCCTGGGGCCGAGAAAAATCGTAATCGTATCGAGCGCGCCGCAAATACGCTACCCCGATTGCTACGGCATCGATATGAGTAAAATGAAAGATTTCGTAGCCTTTCGCGCAGCCGTCTCATTGCGTCATAAACGAAACGAGGAGGAACTACTGGAAGAAATTTTCGAACGTTGTAAATCAACCATGGAACTGCCGGCCGATGAAGTAAAAAATGAAGTAACCCGCCTGTACCATGGGCTTAGCGAAGAAGAAATAGCCGACGAATGCGCCGCATTATTAAAAACACCCGATGTCAAAGCCGAAGTAAAAATTATTTTTCAAACCATAGAAGATTTACACAAAGCCTGCCCCAATCATCTGGGAGACTGGTACTTCAGCGGTAATTATCCCACACCCGGAGGCAACAAAGTAGTAAACCGTGCCTTTATCAATTATATGGAAGGTATAGATGCGAGAGCATATTAATTAAGTATACCTATGGCACGGCCAATTGACTTTTATTAATAATTGCAACTAAATTTTCTTCTCTTATATATTTCAATGGATAATAGGAAATGATATTTTCGTTATCATCAGAGACTAATAAATAATTGATTTCATCCTTGTTATGACTGTTACCGATGGCTTTACGTAACTGAATATATTCATCATCATCTATTACAAGATGGGGTTTAATTTTCAAGTATAAATCTTCCCCAAAATACTTCTTTAATTCTTTATCCCTAACCTTAGGCATAACTATACTAATAGCTATCCCTGTTTTTATAAAATACTTAATATTTTGTATATATGTTGGTGAACAAGCGACACAAGAGTATGGACTTAAGAGGACTATGTAGTTAACATGAGATGTATTTACACTTTTACATGCAAACAAATAGAATATGACTATAAAACTAATTGATCTGGTAAACATTTAATTCGTACTTATCTTCTTTAGACAAAATACTATAAAGCTTATTCCCTTTGAATACACAGCTCATTGGATTAATGTTAATATTTGGAATTAACTTCCATTCATCTTGTTCTGTCTTACGATACAAAAAGTAATATTTATTTTCCAAAGAGTGATCCACATAAATTATAATATTTGTTCTCTCAGTAAATTGCAATGCAACTATGTGCCCTTGTAAGATTTTTAACTGCTTTAATTTACTTGTCAAATCTAACTGAACATTCAAGTCTTTATCAAAAACCATATTACCATATGCGAACTTGTCCGTTGAGTCATCCTTTACTAATGGAATAAAATAATTATCCTCAATATAAATTTGAGTTTTTGGTATTATCTGTTCACTAAATAACATATTATCGTGAGTCTTATTAAATTCGATAAGCATTTCATCTTTACTGTTGCTTAGCGTTATCATTTTATCACCAATAAACTGGAATGAATATAGATTGATGCGATCAATTTGGTTTAACGGAAAATCAAAATCTACAATATCTATATAATAAAGTTTAGAGTCCTTTATCGAATAACGAACAATAAATGGAATGCTTAAATAGTATGTGTCATTATAAATAGAACCACTGTTCGAAACATTAAGGAAAGAATCAGTAACTACAGTAATGTAAGCTCCTGCATACATGGTATCATGTAATACCTTTATGCAGGTAACATCTTTGCACGTTAAGCCATTGGTAAACATCTTTTGATTATCGTCAAACTCAGCGTATTTAAAATTTACCTGATTGTTGTACTTAGTTTTAAAATGATTATAAACAGAATCCCAAGGGATATTTTTGACTACACAATTCGTTACATTACCATTATCTAACGGGATTGAATAAATCATTTCCGAAGAAAAATCTTTTGCATACATCATTTCATTGTATGCAACCATGTTAGAAAGGTCACCAAATAATATAACCGAATCTTGTTCATGTAATAGAACAACTGACGATAGAATCAATTTATCATCCTCTTTGCATCCCATAATTAAGACACACATGATTAAGAAATAACGATTAATCATCGTATCTTTAAGTTGTATCGTTAGCAAGTGTATCTATAATTAAATACACATAACGAACAATCTTAAACTTAGAAGTATCCGATAAAATGCTATCTTGAGGAAATTCGCGATTTCCGTTAATATTTAACACATAATCAATGTCGTAAATATTAGATGGACTTGTTGTAATAGTAGATACCGGCGTAATCTCACAACGCCAAAAGCAAGTAACATCGTATGGCTTTCTACATAGAAAAGTTTTAGAACTAATTAATTGATAATGACCGGGCGGACCTGGATAACATTCTTGAGGGTTTCGGAATGGATTAGTATTAATATTTGTCTCGGGCAATATTTCAATTTTATTACACCCTATAAGTATCAGAAGTAATAGAACAAATAAAGATAAAGGTGGTTGAATATTTTTCATAAATATTATTTATTCAAACCTACATAAATTCAATTAAAAACATTCTATTAACTCAAGTATTTTACAAACTTGGCTTTCTATGTCAAAAACAATTTAAAATAAAACAGAACATAAGTAAAATAAAAAAGCCCCTTTGGTTGTCCAAAGAGGCCTAAAAAAAAATGGCGACGACCTACTCTCCCACATTGTAGTGTAGTACCATCGGCGCTGAAGGGCTTAACTTCTCTGTTCGGAATGGGAAGAGGTGATCCCCCTCGCTACAGCCACCATAAATATCATAGACAGTATTAGTTTAATTCAAATCAAACAATTTAATAAAAAGTACACCTGATTAGAGGATAAGAAAAAAAAGAAAGCGAAGGAACGATTAGTATGGCTCGGCTTTGACATTACTGCCTTTACACCTGCCACCTATCACGTAGTAGTCTTCTACGGTTCCAGAAAATCTCATCTTGGAGCGAGCTTCGCGCTTAGATGCTTTCAGCGCTTATCTCTGCCGAACATAGATACCCGGCGCTGCAGCTGGCGCCACAACCGGTACACCAGAGGTTCGTCCAACTCGGTCCTCTCGTACTAGAGTCAGCTCTCCTCAAATTTTCAACGCCCATCACAGATAGGGACCGAACTGTCTTGCGACGTTCTGAACCCAGCTCACGTGCCACTTTAATCGGCGAACAGCCGAACCCTTGGGACCTTCTCCAGCCCCAGGATGTGACGAGCCGACATCGAGGTGCCAAACCTCCCCGTCGATATGAGCTCTTGGGGGAGATCAGCCTGTTATCCCCAGAGTACCTTTTATCCTTTGAGCGATGGCCCTTCCATGCGGAACCACCGGATCACTTTATCCTGCTTTCGCACCTGCTCGACTTGTCGGTCTTGCAGTCAAGCACCCTTGTGCTAATGCACTCTACGCACGGTTACCAAGCGTGCTGAGGGTACCTTTGAAAGCCTCCGTTACATTTTAGGAGGCGACCACCCCAGTCAAACTACCCGCCTAACACTGTTCTCCGCGGGTGCGGAGTTAGAATCTAAGTAAAAGAAGGGTGGTATTTCAACGATGGCTCCACCACGACTAGCGTCGCAGCTTCAAAGCCTCCCACCTATTCTACACATCTTTTACTCAAATTCAATGTTAAGTTATAGTGAAGGTTCATGGGGTCTTTCCGTCCCGTGACGGGTATCCGGCATCTTCACCGGAACTACAATTTCACCGAGCTCGTGGTTGAGACAGTGCCCAGATCGTTAGACCATTCGTGCAGGTCGGAACTTACCCGACAAGGAATTTCGCTACCTTAGGACCGTTATAGTTACGGCCGCCGTTTACTGGGGCTTCAGTCAGTAGCTTCGCCTTGCGGCTAACCACCTTCCTTAACCTTCCAGCACCGGGCAGGTATCAGGCTCTATACGTCATCTTTCGATTTAGCAGGGCCCTGTGTTTTTGTTAAACAGTCGCCTGGGCCTATTCACTGCGGCCCCTTTACAGGGGCACCCTTTATCCCGAAGTTACAGGGTTAATTTGCCGAGTTCCTTAACCACGGCTCACTCGAGCGCCTTAGAATTCTCATCTCGACTACCTGTGTCGGTTTACGGTACGGGCTGCATGCAACTGAAGTTTAGAGGTTTTTCTTGGAAGTCTGATTAGGGTCATTATCCGCTTGTCCGAAGACTCACGGTACTGTCGCCATTCAGCAAGCCGTACGGGTTTACCTGTACAACTTATACCTACCGGCTTTAACGTACTAATCCGTCAGTACGCAGACCTTTCACTACTTCGTCACCCCATCACATTACACGCAGGTAATGGAATATTAACCATTTTCCCATCGGCTTCGCCGTTCGGCTATACCTTAGGACCCGACTAACCCTGATCCGATTAACGTAGATCAGGAACCCTTAGTCTTTCGGCGACAAGGTTTTTCACCTTGTTTATCGTTACTTATGCCTACATCTGCTTTTCTGAACGCTCCAGCAATTCTCACGAATCACCTTCGCAGCAGTTCAGAATGCTCCCCTACCACTCCTTACGGAGTCCATAGCTTCGGTAGTATGTTTTATGCCCGATTATTTTCCGCGCTTAATCACTCGACTAGTGAGCTGTTACGCACTCTTTAAATGAATGGCTGCTTCCAAGCAAACATCCTAGCTGTCTTAGCAATTAAACATCGTTTGATCAACTTAACATACATTTAGGGACCTTAGCTGATGGTCTGGGTTGTTTCCCTCTCGGCTTAGGACCTTAGCACCCTAAGCCTCACTCCCAAGTTCATGTCAAAGTATTCGGAGTTCGTCAGGGTTTGGTAGGCGGTGAAGCCCCCTAGCCCAATCGGTAGCTCTACCTCTTTGACAAATATCTTGAGGCTGTTCCTAAAAACATTTCGGGGAGTACGAGCTATCTCCCAGTTTGATTAGCCTTTCACCCCTACCCACAAGTCATCCAGTAGCTTTTCAACGCTAATTAGTTCGGTCCTCCACCCCGTGTTACCGGGGCTTCAACCTGCTCATGGGTAGATCACTTAGGTTTCGCGTCTACCCCCACCGACTAAGCGCTCTGTTAGAACTCGCTTTCGCTGCGGCTTTTGACCTGAAGTCATTAACCTTGCCGGTGAGGTGTAACTCGTAGGCTCATTATGCAAAAGGCACGCCGTCGCCTTGCGGCTTCGACTGATTGTAGACATACGGTTTCAGGTACTATTTCACTCCCCTGTTCGGGGTGCTTTTCACCTTTCCCTCACGGTACTGGTTCGCTATCGGTCTCTTAGGAGTATTTAGCCTTACCGGATGGTGCCGGCAGTTTCCCACAAGGCGTCTCCGACCTCGCGGTACTCAGGATACCACTATCCAACAGATCGTTACGCTTACAGGACTATCACCTTCTATGGTGCAACTTTCCAGATGCTTCTGCTTTTTATCTGTTTTCATGTGTGGTCCTACAACCCTCCTTTAACCGTAGTTAAAGAAGTTTGGGCTGTTCCCCGTTCGCTCGCCACTACTTAGGGAATCACTAAATTGTTTTCTTTTCCTCCAGGTACTTAGATGTTTCAGTTCCCTGGGTTGCCTCTCATTACTGAGTAATCCCGCTTCACGGGATTGGGTTGCCCCATTCGGAAATCTACGGATCAGAGGTTCTTTGCACCTACCCGCAGCTTATCGCAGCTTAGCACGTCCTTCGTCGACTCTAAGAGCCAAGGCATCCACCGTATGCCCTTGGTTACTTTCGTATTTTGATTACTTATTCAGTAATCAGATGTACTATTATTAAATTAAAATGAGTTTTTGAATTATTAAACTAATATGTCAAAGAACGTTTTCATTGCGCGTAGCAATGATCCGATTAACTATATGGAATTGAACCATATGGAATGCCGCCAGGCAGTTAATCATTATTTTGCGGGAAAGCTATTCATGCTTTGTTGTGGAGAATGTCGGAGTCGAACCGACGACCCCCTGCTTGCAAAGCAGGTGCTCTAGCCAGCTGAGCTAATTCCCCGATAACAGTAGGTTTAGGTTTCCCTGCCTGGTAGTCCCGGGCAGAGTTGAACTGCCGACCCCTACATTATCAGTGTAGTGCTCTAACCAACTGAGCTACGGGACTGCAATTGTTTTTAAAAGATTACAGTAAATAGCCCCGCAAAAAGTAAAAGAACATTAAAAAGAAATAAAGGAAGAAGCAAGTAAGACGAACAAGCGATCTCTAAAAAGGAGGTATTCCAGCCGCACCTTCCGGTACGGCTACCTTGTTACGACTTAGCCCCAGTCACCGATTTTACCTTGAGCGACTCCTTACGGTTATCGCCTTCAGGTACACCCGGCTCCCATGGCTTGACGGGCGGTGTGTACAAGGTCCGGGAACGTATTCACCGCGCCATTGCTGATGCGCGATTACTAGCGATTCCAGCTTCATGAAGTCGAGTTGCAGACTTCAATCCGAACTGAGACGAGTTTTTTGGGATTGGCTTCACATCACTGTGTTGCAGCCCTCTGTACTCGCCATTGTAGCACGTGTGTAGCCCTGGACATAAAGGCCGTGATGACTTGACGTCGTCCCCTCCTTCCTCACTGCTTACGCAGGCAGTTTCACTAGAGTCCCCGGCATTACCCGTTGGCAACTAGTGATGGGGGTTGCGCTCGTTGCGGGACTTAACCCAACACCTCACGGCACGAGCTGACGACAGCCATGCAGCACCTTGCAAACAGCCCATTGCTGGGAAGACACCTTTCGGCATCGGTCTCTTTGCATTCTAGCCCAGGTAAGGTTCCTCGCGTATCATCGAATTGAACCACATGCTCCACCGCTTGTGCGGACCCCCGTCAATTCCTTTGAGTTTCAACCTTGCGGTCGTACTCCCCAGGTGGATTACTTATTGCTTTCGCTTAGACGCTAACTGTGTATCGCTAACATCGAGTAATCATCGTTTAGGGCGTGGACTACCAGGGTATCTAATCCTGTTTGATCCCCACGCTTTCGTGCCTCAGCGTCAATATCGGCTTAGCGAGCTGCCTTCGCAATTGGTGTTCTGTGTCATATCTAAGCATTTCACCGCTACACGACACATTCCGCTCACCTCAACCGAATTCAAGATCAATAGTATCAATGGCAGTTCCCGAGTTAAGCTCGGGGTTTTCACCACTGACTTAAAGACCCGCCTACGCACCCTTTAAACCCAGTAAATCCGGATAACGCTTGCACCCTCCGTATTACCGCGGCTGCTGGCACGGAGTTAGCCGGTGCTTATTCCTTAGGTACCGTCAACCCCGGTGAAAACCGGGGGTTTCGTCCCTAATAAAAGAAGTTTACAATCCAGAGGACCTTCATCCTTCACGCGGCATGGCTGGTTCAGACTTGCGTCCATTGACCAATATTCCTTACTGCTGCCTCCCGTAGGAGTCGGGCCCGTGTCTCAGTGCCCGTGTGACTGGTCGTGCTCTCACACCAGTTACTGATCGTCGCCTTGGTAGGCCATTACCCTACCAACTAGCTAATCAGACGCACGCTCATCTCTATCCGCCGGAGCTTTAATTTCAAAAAGATGCCTTTTCGAAGTGCTATGGTGTATTAATTCAGATTTCTCTGAGCTATTCACCAGATAAAGGTAGATTGCGTACGTGTTCCTCACCCGTCTGCCACTCGTCAGCAACTGTATTGCTACAGCCCTGTTACCGTTCGACTTGCATGTATTAAGCCTGCCGCTAGCGTTCATCCTGAGCCAGGATCAAACTCTCCGTTGTAAAAAAAGTTTGTGGATCCATTATCAAGTGGATACCTTGCTTGTTTTGTGCTTGACTTGCTTCATTCCAGTATTTCAAAGAACTTAAACAACAGAAAAGATTCTGTCGATTCGCGGAAGTTGTGATGTTTAAATCACTTCTAATTTACTCCCAAATGATGTTAAAAGAACAGTGCTTTTTTAAAGCGGGATGCAAAAGTACACTTGATTGTTGAATTACCAAATTTATTTTGCAATTTTTTTTCTTTTTACTCGATGTTCTTGTGGGCTATCTTTCAAAAGGGAGCGCAAAAGTAATACGCCAGTTTGTATTATGCAAGCATTTTAATCTTTTTTTTCAATATTTATGCAAAACAGCCTGATAATGAGCACATATATTTTAAAACATTCTGTAATATTTATTTGACTTCATACGATTTACCAGCTCAATACGCTCTAAATTGAGCCTAAAGCCAATATTTGCGTTTGCTGTAAGATACACATTGGCAAGATCAAAGTATCTGTTGTTATATAAACCCCAGTCGGTTGTGGAACTGATCGAATATACAAAGTGCCTGGTATTAATACCCAGAGCCATTCTGGTGTCAACTGAGGCCGATAAAGCCGCGTGCAGGTTGTATTTATCACCCTCCTCCATAAAATTTCTAATTTGCACTTCGGGTGATAGTATTGCGGTAATATTGAAGAATACTCGCTTCAGGAAAATGATATTGGCCGAGCCCCCTATGCCTCCCAGCACCGAGTACGTGGTTATTTTTTTAAGTTTACTAATATCGGGGAAGTAGGGTTTGGTGTCGTCGGCAAAAAATGTTTCGGCTTTCCAGTTATTATACTGAGCACCGGCAATCATTAAAAAAGATGCTGCGGATTTAAGTTGCCTGTGATTCATTGCATAGGAGCTCCTGAATGAGAACCGCTCTTGGTTGGAGAAAAACATCATTCTGGATTTGAATGAAACGGCCCTCAGGCCCTTGTTGATGAAGTACGGCGCCGGCGGCGTGTATAGTTCGTTGTAGTTTGGTGAATTATCATCAAAAAAACTTTTGTAGCGCCTGAAGGACGATTCTACAATGTACCGCTGACTGCCAAATGAATTGGAAAAATTAAAATAAGTCGTTCTTCCCCTTGTTCTCTCGTCCTGTGATACGCTCTTAAACGTGAGTGAGAACGAAATTTTATCGAACGCCAGATCAAAGCCACTTGTAGTATTGGCCTGAGCTATATAGTTGTGTATGAGTGATTTTCCATCCTTGTTTTTATCTAATCCACGCGGTGATAAAATGATTTGATACTTTTTTTGCGACTGAAACAGATTGATCTGCAGATGATCCGGATAGTGAATATAGTAACTGTTAGACTCCTGTGCGCGTAATTGCAGGGCTAAAAGGAGCAAGAAGCATATCGTACGAATCACAACACGACAAAAATAATACTCCCATTATTCTTACTAGACATACAACATTGGCTTGATTACATTTGTACCTGATTAAAACGAATGATTGCATTTTATGAAAAAATACAATTTTTACTCAGGACCCGCCATCTTACCGCAGGAGGTTTTTGAACAGGCTTCTAAGGCTGTGATTGAATATGATCATATTGGTTTGTCGCTGATCGAAATTTCACATCGGTCAAAAGAATTCACACAAATCGTTGACGAGACACAACAACGGATAAAAGAAATTACGGGACTGGGTGATGCGTATAAGGTTTTGTTTTTGCAGGGTGGCGCTACACAACAATTTTGTATGATACCATACAATCTATTGGGCGAATCGGACACGGCCTCATATATGGATGTGGGTGCCTGGTCAAAGAAAGCAATCAAGGAAGCCCGGCTATTCGGTCAGGTTCATGTTGCATGTTCATCATCCGACGAATCCTATACCTACATGCCGACCGCCTTTGATGTGCCGGAATCTTCCCGTTATCTTCATATCACAACCAATGAAACTATTCAAGGCACGCAGATGAAATCGATTCCGAACGTTGGTTGCAACTTAATTGCAGACATGAGTTCAGACATCTTCAGTCGTCAGTTAAACTGGAATCAATTCGATATGATTTATGCCGGCGCACAGAAAAACCTAGGTCCTTCAGGGGTTACTCTGGTGATCGTTAAGGAATCCATTTTAGGAAAACTAACCCGCAACATACCAACTATACTCGACTACCGAGTGCACATTAAGGATAACTCTTTACATAATACCCCAAGCACCTTTGGTATCTATGTGATGTTACTCACCCTGCGCTGGCTTCAAAAAGAAGGTGGCTTGGCGGTGATGGAGCAACGCAATAAAGAAAAAGCCCAACTGCTTTATGATGCAATCGATCGCAGTCCACTGTTTACAGGAGTGGCCCGTAAAGATAGTCGCTCCGATATGAATGTTACCTGGACCATCAATAAGCCTGAATTGGAAGATGCATTCAACACGCTTGCAAAGGATAACGGATGTATTGGCATTAAAGGTCATCGTTCAGTAGGTGGTTTTCGTGCATCCATTTACAATGCGATGCCCCGCGCAGGTGTTGAATTACTGATTAATCTGATTGACGACTTCTCAAAAAAACACGGATAAATGGCCATACGAATTTTAACAAACGACGGAATCGATGACAAGGGAAAAAAACTACTTACTGAGGCCGGATTTGACGTTGACTCAACAAAATATGCTCAGGATAAACTGGCTGATGTTATCAATAACTATGATGTACTAACGGTACGTAGCGCCACTAAAGTTCGAAAAGAATTGCTGGACGTGATGCAACGGACCAAATTAATTGTGCGTGGAGGTGTTGGTCTTGACAATATCGATGTTCACTATGCTGAATCTAAAGGCATTGCTGTACGAAATACGCCAAGAGCCTCTTCGCAGTCGGTTGCGGAATTGGTTTTTGCTCATCTGTTCAGTATAGCCCGTATGCTGCATGATGCCAACAGAACAATGCCTGCCAGTGGGCTGAATCAGTTTAACGATTTGAAAAAGAAATATGCGAATGGTTGGGAGCTGAGAGGTAAAACATTAGGTCTCATTGGTTTTGGTAATATCGGAAGAGCGACAGCACGGACCGCGCTTGGTCTGGGTATGCACGTTGTTGCCTATGATTTATTTCCTACTGCTGCGGAAATCATTATCGACTTGCCTAACGGAGAATCTGCTTCTATTATAATTCATCCTATCAGCAAGGAAGATGTTTTGCGTAAGAGTGACATCATCAGTATTCATAGTGCAGGTGATACAGAGGTTATTGGTGCCGATGAATTTTCTCTGATGAAAAAAGGTTCTGTATTGATTAACTGTGCCCGAGGTGGAACAGTAAATGAAGCCGCTTTACTTCAGGCGCTTCACTCCGGACAAGTTGCTTTTGCAGGCATAGATGTTTTTGAAAAGGAGCCAACCGACAATGCCGAATTACTACATCATCCGAATGTATCACTGAGCCCCCACATTGGCGCATCCACGCTTGAAGCGCAGGAGCGCATCGGTATAGAGGTTTACGAGATCATCAGGCAGTTCTTCCCCGGTTAAATTATACTATGACCGGTCCACAACTCAGGCCTAGCATCAGTGTAATTATTCCGTGCCGTAATGAGCGCGATCATATTATCCCATGCATAACCAGTGTTTTGGAATCGGATTATCCTGATGATAAGCTTGAGCTTATTGTCGTTTACGGAAAAAGCACGG
>BJGO01000035.1 GCA_014190535.1 Bacteroidota bacterium
CCGAAGTTTTGGATATTCGGTGGTTTAACAATGGGTTTTTATACCGGTAATATCTATGGATCAGCCAAGGCGGCACAAAAATTTAATCGCAAACAGCAGGATGCACTCATTAAAAAAAGTAAGCAGATTTATTTTTCTGTTGGTGATTATTAGTATGAGTTCAAGGGCTCAGGATGCGGCCGAGACCTTGAACTATGCGCACTATTTATTTAAAATTGGTGAACACAAACGCGCTTTGGTGAACTATCAACGGGTGCTATATTTCAGCCCGAAAGATGTTAATACGGCGTGTTTGGTTCGGATGGGAGATTGTTATTGTGCATTGGATAGTTTACATAAAGCAAATGCCTATTATGACCTTGCTTTTTTTTCGACGAGTAGTGATAGCATAAAAGATGCGTTATTATTAAAACGTATTGAAAATCTAATCATTAGCAAAGAATATATGCTGGCTTTGCAGGACTTATACGCTGTAGAGGTCAATACCCCATCTAAAAGCAGACAGGTTACTTTATATACTGCTTGTATTTATTATGGGTTGAATGATTTCAAACAGGCAGAACATTATTTTTCCATTTTACTCGATTCAACCCGGGCACCTATGCTTCACAAGCAATACTTTAATATTTTAAAAGAGTTGGATCATGTGAATCGTTTAAATCCAAATACTGCAATGATTTTATCTATGATCATACCGGGTACAGGTCAATTTTATGCTGGTGATATCAAAAACGGTTTAAACTCACTAACCATTACATCCCTCTTCCTTTATTTCACTACCCGAAGTATTATAACAGTTGGCGTTTTAGAGGGATTTACAACGGTTTTCCCAATATATTTTCGCTATTATACGGGAGGTTTTAAACGCGCTAAGGCTATAGCCCAACAACGCAAAGAATATCGCAGAGCTGAGATCTATAATAAATTACTCAGTTTGTATGCTGAGTATGAACGAATTCATCCATAAGGTTATCCTTATTCCATTTACTTCGCTTAATTTTACAACGTGTTACGAAACGTATTCATAGCATTTGTATTAGTTGTTTTTCTTACGGCAACCGGCGGTGTTGCACTTTATCATTGTTGTTGCGGTTTATCGTTTGTTGAAGAGTTGCATGCTTGTTGTGGGTCTAACAAAGCCTGCGATACACATCCGCACTATGCTAAACTCGATATACAGTTTCAGCAAACCAATGTGGTTGATTGTGCCTTAGATAATTTGTTTATCAAAACAAATCATACGACTAACGATGCGTTGAACTCCGTGCAGCCAGGATTAAGCTATATTTCTTTTTTATTTATTGATAAATCACCGCCCTGGCGTCACCACCAACCTGAATATATAATTAATAGGGTTTTACGTCTGTGATGAACTGAGCTATTCTTTGCTCTTTATCATTCACTTCTAAATACTTTATTAAACATGAAACATTTTATAATAGTCCTGTTACTCCTTTTATGGTGTCTCACAGGAATTAAAGCTCAAACTAATTATCAGGGAAGGGTACTGGGTGCATTTCGCGATAAACCAAGTCCACTGTATATGGCGGCGCTTCATACAAGCGATAAGGTATATGTAGCCTATACCGATAGCAACGGCTTGTTCACCTTGCAGTTGCCATTGGACTATAGGTATCTTATATGTACATATCCCGGATTTAAATCAGATACCTTATTCTTGATTTCTGCATCAAACCTCGAGGTAACACTTAAAGAAATTACCGCTCTAACCGGTGTTACCATTACAGAAAAAACCGATGAGTCTTACATATCCAATATTCAGACCTTAAAAACGGAAGTAATCACCTCGGCGGGGCTGAAGAAAAATGCGTGTTGTAATCTCGCAGAAAGTTTTGAAAGTAATCCAACCATCGATGGCAGTAGTGCTGACGCGGTTACCGGTCAGCGTCAGATACAAATGCTCGGGCTATCGGGTATTTACGTGCAGATGCTTACGGATATGATTCCTGATTTGAGAGGATTAAATATCATTAGCGGATTATCCGCCTTGCCCGGCCCATTTATCAAAAACATCTATATCCGTAAAGGTCCCGGATCTGTGGCTAACAGTTTTGAAGGAATTACCGGTCAAATTGATGTCGAGTTAATTAAACCCTCCGAGGCGGATACGTTCATGGTAAATCTGTATGCAAACTCACAGCAACGACTCGAAGCGAACACCTATTTCCGTAACCGTTTTAGGCGTTGGAATATGTTGACTATGTTACACGGAAGTTCAGCGCAATTACAAATGGACTTTAATAAAGACAGTTTTCTGGATAATCCGGTATATCGAGTCTTCACAGGAATACATCGCTGGCAACATATGAGCAGACATGGAAAGGAAACTCATATAGGGATTAAATATCATTACGATGATGCACAATCATTCAACACCTTAAAACACATTCATCATTTGCCCGATAGTTTGGTGTTTCAGAAATACCTGTTCCAAACCCGTTATAATAGGACTGAGGTGTTCGCAAAAACTTGTCTCGAGTTATTTCATAAAGAAAATAATGAATTGGGTTTGCAGATGAATCTGGTAAACCACAATCAGCAAACCTTCATCGGCACGAGGATTTATGATGCAGAAGAACAGACGCTTTACCTGAACTCTAATTTTCAGTTACTGCCGCTGAATGAAAAACTAATTTATCGTTTTGGCGGTGGATTGATGTACAGCAGATATAAGCAGCAAATAGATCAGATTGATTTATCACGCACCGATGTAATCCCCGGATTATTTACTGAATTAACCTATGAAGATTGTGATAAAATATCTATAATAGCCGGTTTAAGGGCAGACTACTATAATAATAACCGAAGAATTTATCCTGCCCCTCGTATACATATACGATATAAGGTTGGAGAGGAAGCATTTATTCGGGCATCTGCGGGCATTGGATGGCGCGTTGCCAATATCATTCAGGAGAATGTGAACTATTTAATATCATCGCGTACCATAAGGATCAGCGGAACCCTTCAACCCGAACATGCACTCAATTTCGGAATCAATTACACACAGAATATCCGACTCCGAGAGCGTGAATTACAATTATCATTTGATGCTTACCGTACGCAGTTTTTTAATCAGATTGTAGTGGATATAGATCAATCTTATCTCGATTTATGGTTCTATAATCTTAGCGGAAAGTCTTTTGCAAATAGTGTACAAACACAAATTCAATATGAACCGGTTCGTAATCTCACCTTAATGGCCGCGGCTAAATGGAATCAGGTTTGGGTTACTTATCACGGTGAATTATTGCAACGCCCATTTACACCACAGTGGCGCGGCATGTTCAATGCGGCGTATGCACTGCTAAAAAGTAAATTAAAAATAGATGCTACATTACAGTGGGTTGGTCCACAACGCATTGGAGCCAATATTCGTTATGATGGAGTTCCCTACAAACAATTTGCCCCGGCTTACATCAGAATACTGGCGCAGGTCACCTATGTATTCAAGCGGATGGAATGCTATGTGGGCAGTGAAAACCTGAGTGCATTCACACAACGTAACCCGATCATAAATCCTTTTGAACCATTTAGCCCCGGTTTCGATGCCGCTATGATTTGGGGGCCCATCATGGGCAGAATTGTTTATTCCGGTATTCGAATTTCTTTTTAATAATTTTATGACCTAAATCTTTCACTATGAAAAACAATAAAATACTCTTTTGCCTCCTTGCGCTTTTCGCTTTTAGCCACGTTGCTGTTGCACAAAAGAAAAAAGAGACCGTTACAATTAAAACATCTGCACAATGCGATATGTGTAAAAAACGCATTGAGGAAACGGTGTTGTCAGTATCCGGTGTTAAGTCTGCCGCACTCACAGTGGCTACAGCCGAATTAAAGGTAGTTTATTTGACGGCTAAAACGAATGTAGATGCTATTCGCAACACGATATCGATGATGGGATATGATGCGGATCAGGTTAAAGCGGATCACGCAGCTTATCACAAACTGCCTCCGTGCTGCCAAAAGCCGGGTCATCAACATTAATCAATGTACAGCGGCATTTACATAATTACATAAAGAAATCATATGGCAGTTGATGTACTGATTGGTTTGCAGTGGGGTGATGAGGGAAAAGGTAAAATCGTTGATTATCTCGCACCGCGTTATTCGATGATTGCTCGTTTCCAGGGAGGTCCGAATGCCGGACATACCCTTAAAATCGATGGACAGAAATTTGTACTGCATACCGTTCCATCGGGAATCTTTAACGAAGGTATGCTTAATCTCATAGGTAATGGTGTGGTTATCGACCCCATTACATTAAATGCGGAGTTATCTAAGTTAAATGCATTAGGTATTGCCTTGGATAAAAGTCTTTTCATTGCGCGCAAAGCACATCTCATTCTGCCTACCCATCGTATGCTCGACGCCGCATCAGAATCGGCAAAAGGTGCCGGCAAAATCGGTTCCACTCTCAAGGGCATAGGACCAACTTATATGGATAAAACAGGCCGCAATGGGTTACGCATTGGCGACCTGGAGCACCCTGATTTTAAAAAGCAATATCAGATACTCAAGGAAAAACATCTCCGTTTACTTGAGCAATATCAGTTCGATTACAATCTTGATGAAATCGAAACAGAATGGTTCAATTGCATTGAACTTATTCGCAAACAAAATCTGGTTAATGGCGAATACTTCATCAATTCGATACTTCAGCGAGGTGAACATGTATTGGCAGAAGGTGCTCAAGGCTCAATGCTGGATATCGATTTTGGTACTTATCCATTCGTAACCTCTTCAAATACGATGGCCGCTGCAGCTTGTACCGGTTTAGGAGTGGCGCCAACTAAAATACGTGATGTGTACGGCATCTCTAAAGCTTATTGTACACGTGTAGGTAGTGGTCCATTTCCAACGGAGTTGTTTGATGATACCGGAGAGCGTATTCGAAAAGAGGGTGCTGAATTTGGGGCAACCACCGGACGCCCGCGCCGATGCGGTTGGTTAGACCTGCCAGCCCTGAATTATACAATTATGCTGAGTGGAACCAATAGACTGATTATTACCAAAGCCGATGTGCTCTCCATCTTCGATCAAATTCAGGTTTGTAATGCTTACAATATTAACGGCGTATCCGTTACGGAGATGCCTTATGACTTATGTACAACTAGGGTTACACCGGAATACGAATCTGTAAAAGGTTGGGCAGGGACAACACTAAATGTCAATGAAATACCTGATGCGTTGATTAGCTATCTGAAGTATATAGAAAATAAAACCGGTGTAAAGATTTCATTATTATCAATTGGTCCGGAACGTGAACAGTTAATTGAATTAGAAAACTTGAAAATATTTTCTTAGTATTTTTTGAAATTTTAAAAGTTCCTTAGAAAATTTACCGAATCAAAGAAACACGTCTATATGAAATCCAATAAACCAGTTAAAAAAGCTGTCGACAAAACTGAAAAGAAATCAGTGAAGCAGAAAATAACACCAAAGAAGTCTGCCCGAAAAAAGGATGGTGATGATGATGTCATAAATGATGTAGATTTTGAAGAGTTTAATTTTGATAACGACTTCAAAATGGATTCATTTAAAAGCTATGATGATTTTGATGAGGATGAAGATTACTAGTTGCTATTATTATTTTATTACAGATTTTAATTGAAATATCGCGGCACATATGAACGGATCGATTCCAATGTGTTGCGCACAAGGTTTTATCATCACTATTTAGATTATCCCTTCTTACTCATTCTGGATTCAAATTCTAACCAGTATGATCAACACGCTGAGTTCCGTTTATTACTTGCCGTTGGTCGAAATAAAGTTGAATTCAATACCCATAATAGATGGGAGCAACTAAAGCAGGAATATGATGCCGGCCAATGGTTACTCGGCTATATTGGCTACGATCTAAAAAACGAAACAGAGAACATACAATCATTAAATACGGATTATACCGGGTTTCCTGAAATCACATTTTTTAAACCGGACATACTGGTAATTGAAAACAACGCCGGACTCCACATATATTCAGATACACAAGAACCGGATAGTATCTATCAATTACTTCATAGTGACATTGTAAATTCTGATCAAGCTCATTTTAAAATCAGTTCCGTTGAGATTAGGCAACGCACACCCAAAGAAAAATATCTGCATCAGGTTGGTTCCATAATTGAGGATATTCGGGATGGTAACTATTACGAGATTAATTATTGTCAGGAGTTTTATGTGGAAGGTCTTACTGCCGATCCTTTTGTTTTATTTGAAAAGATGAATCAAAAAACTAAAATGCCTTTTGCATCATTCTTAAAATTAGACCGGAAATATATTTTGTGTTGCAGTCCGGAGCGTTACCTCAAAAAGAAGGGTAGGCAATGGTTATCGCAACCGATCAAAGGCACCTCGGCACGTAGTACTTCAGAAGATGTCGATCACAAAAACAAGTTAAAGTTGGAGCATAGCGAAAAAGAGCGGGCTGAAAATCTGATGATTGTTGATCTGGTTCGTAACGACCTGAGGCGCTCATCCAAAACCGGAACAGTAAAGGTTGATGAATTGTGTAAGGTTTATTCATTCATACCGGTTCATCAGATGATCTCAACAATCTCCGCTGAATTGCAAGACGAGGTGCATCCTATTACGGCACTTAAACGAACTTTCCCTATGGGATCAATGACCGGAGCACCGAAGATAGAAACCATGAAACGCATTGATCAGTTGGAGGATACCAAACGAAATGTTTATTCGGGTTGCATGGGTTACATTAATCCGGATGGTGATTTTGATTTTAATGTCGTGATACGAACTCTGATATATAATACCGAAACTGCTTACGCTTCATATCATGCCGGCAGTGCCATAACATACGACTCAGATCCTCAGAGTGAGTATGAGGAATGTCTGCTGAAGGCGCAAACATTTTTTTCGCTGATGATGAAAGATTAGTGAACGCTTTGCTTTTACTTTGCCAATAACTTATTGGTTATGAGCGATAAGAAAACAGAGAATTTCACTAAACCCCTTGTAGCCCTCAGTATTCTGCATATTATCGGATTAATTTGTATCCGGTACCCGGGACTATTGGAAGTTTTTCAGTTGCTCGCTCCCTTCAACTTACTAATTGTATTTACCACGCTACTTTACTACCAAAAACACTGGAACTTCAGAGTCCTGGCTTTTTTGGGCGGGATTTATCTTACGTCATTTATTATTGAAGCGGTGGGTGTAAATACCGGATATATATTCGGAGAATATAAATATGGCCGTGCACTGGGTTTAAAAGTGTTTAATACACCTCTGGTTATTGGAATTAATTGGCTGATACTAACCTACAGTGTTGCACTGTTGGTTAAGAATATGAAATTTGGAGTTTATGGCAATGCCTTGCTGGCCGCTATAATGCTGGTATCGCTGGATGTTTTGATTGAACCCGTGGCTATTCGAACCGGAATGTGGGCTTGGGCTGATGGCAAAGTTCCTGTTCAGAACTATCTGGCCTGGTTTGTATTTTCTTACCTCTTTGTGGCGGCATTACTGGGTTCCAAATCGAAGCTACGTAACGACTTCGCTCCTTATGTGTTTGTTATTCAATTGGTTTTCTTTGTTTTAGCCAACGTGCTGTAATTATCAGGATTATTGGTGAACAAAATGCTCTCGACATTGTATTATACAATTTATGAGCTCATACAGCATAAAGGATCTTGAACATCTTTCCGGCATCAAAGCCCACACCTTGCGCATATGGGAACAGCGATATGGCTTATTAAAACCCAAACGCACTGAAACAAACATTAGGGAATACAGCGATAATGAACTCAGGCTCATACTTAATGTGTCCTTATTAAATAAATCCGGGTATAAAATATCTCAGATTGCCGACATGACTCAAACCGACATTGAACGGGCAGTGTCTGAGTTGCTCAACGAAAACAGCAATCGTGACACCTTAATTGATGCTCTGATATTGAGTATGAACGAACTTAACGAGTCACGGTTCGATAAGACATTTTCCAACGCCATTCTGCACCTGGGATTTGAGAAAGCAATGCTACAGGTCATTTTTCCTTTTTTCAGACGCATAGGAATTATGTGGCAGGTTGGAACCATTACCCCTGCTCAGGAACACTTCATATCCAATCTCATAAGGCAAAAGATGATCGTGGCTATTGATGGCATTGTGACTCAGGTGGGCGGCATTCAAACGAAAGCCATACTCTATCTGCCGGAAAATGAGTTGCACGAGATACCCTTACTCTTCCTCTATCATGCGCTTAAACATAGAGGTTATACGGTAATCTATCTTGGTCAGTCGGTTCCTTTGAATGATTTATTGAGCCTTTGCGAATACTATAGACCGGAACTACTATTCAGCGTTTTTTCGGCTGAACCAAACTATGATCACCTTGACGAATACGTCAATATTTTACGTTCAAAATTGCCTAACATCCAATGTTGCTTATCGGGCTATCAGATCACAAAAAGTAATATCGATAGTAAGGATAATATCACAGTCTTTAAGGAACTAATTGAAATTATCAGGTTTCTGGACCACCGGACTTCACAGAATTAATCCAATAATTGTTTAATAGATAACCGTATTAGTTAAACATCGGTAAATTGCTTTTATTACCATAAATCTTCATTATTTTTAATTCATTTGTTAATATGTACAATATTTTGTTGATAAATTAATATGTTATTTTGTTTAATAAAATTTGAAAATCATTAAACAATATGTATGTTTGTTTCACCAAAACGAAAAAACGTTAAACAAAATGGAAATAAATACAACAAACCGATTCGAGGAAGAGGTAGTCAACCACAGCGAGACACTCTATCCTTTCGCTTACAATCTCACTAAGAATGTTGATGATGCACGCGACCTGATTCAGGAAACAGTTTATCGTTCGCTACTTTACAAAGACAAATTTTCAAATGGTACCAACCTCAAGGCGTGGTTATTCACAATCATGAGGAACATTTTCATTAACAATTATCGCAGAGCATCTAAGCGTGTTGTTGTGCAAGATAACACTGAAGGTCAACATCTGCTCTTATCCTACTCTCCGGTATTAAAGAATAATGGTGAATCGAGCATGGTCATGCAGGAAATTGAAAAAGCGCTTGACTCCATAAGCAAGGATTTCAGCGTTCCATTTATGATGCACTATAAAGGCTTTAAATACCAAGAGATTGCCGACGAACTGGGTTTGCCACTGGGCACCGTAAAAAGCCGTATTTTCTTTGCTCGCAAAGAATTGCAAAAAAGAATCGTGCGCTACTAGTGTTGATATCAACTCCATAATAATTAACCCGGCCAACGCCGGGTTTTTTATTTTCACAAAATATGATGCAACTATTGATCCTTGCCGCTATTACACTTGGTCCAGCCTTGGCTATTTGTTTATACATATTTATTTGGGACGACTTTCGTAACGAACCCCGTGCTGTATTATTTTTCAGTTTTCTATTTGGTGGGTTAACGATAATTCCGGCGGCATTGATAGAGACCTGGCTCATGTCTTATACTGAGGCGCAGGGATCGAACGTGATAATTAAAGCTATTGAGGCATTTCTTATCGTAGGGCTTACAGAGGAGTATGTTAAGTTTTTTGTTCTCAAGAATTATTCTTCAAAAAGACCATCGTTTGATGAACCCTTCGACGGCATTGTTTACAGTGTATTTATTTCGATGGGCTTTGCCATGTTTGAAAACATCCTTTATGTCTTGCAGGGCGGTTTAAGCATAGCATTAATGCGCATGTTCACAGCCATTCCTGCTCACGCTACATTTGCCGTACTAATGGGTCATTTTTATGGGTTATCTAAAATGAAACGCTACCCGGATTATTACAAATATTTTGGACTTGCTGCCGCAACATTATTCCACGGAGCCTATGATTACTTTTTAATGATCAGTAACGACACATTGATTGCCTTGGGCGCGTTTGTGTCACTAATTGTTGGAATACGATATGCCTTCAGGGCTATTCGCATCCACAAGGAAATCGAAAAACAGCAAGAAAACCATTTCTTCTAGCCTATTCAACATTAAACCTTTATTCGTTATATATGTTGGTATTTTTAATTTATGCAAGGCAAACACATTACCATAGTTGGCGCCGGTTTAGGCGGGTTGGCAACTGCACTGCGACTTAGTTCGAAGGGGTACCGAATCACCATAATCGAGAAACATCATCAGGCCGGCGGCCGGCTTAACCGACTTCAGCAGGATGGCTTCAGTTTCGACATCGGTCCTTCGTTTTTCAGTATGAGTTATGAGTTCGACGAGTTGTTTCAATACTGTGGAATAGATAATCCGCTTCATTTTAATGAACTAAACCCGGTCTACTCGGTATATTTTTCCAATCGATCAAAGCCATATTATATTCACAAGGACCTCAGCAAACTGGCTGAGGAGTTTAAAGAAATTGAGCCCAATTTTGAATCCAAGGCTAAAACCTATCTAAAACAAGCCGCCTCTATTTTTCACGACACCGAGAATAAAGTGGTAAAGCGTAATTTTAATAATCTGCTTCATTATTTCTTAACCCTGTCAACGGTTCCGGTTAAGCATGCCCCACTGATGTTTCGCTCGATGTGGAGTGAGTTGGATAAACATTTTGAATCAGAGGATGTGAAAATTATCTTTTCGCTGGTTGCATTCTTTCTGGGAGCCACACCATTTAATACGCCCGCTGTATACAGCCTTTTAAACTATACCGAACTACAGCACGACGGATACTGGAACGTTAAAGGGGGAATGTATGATATTGTTACCAAGATCACAGATATACTGAAAAGCAGAGGCGTAGAGTTTGTCTACAATACAGAAATCATCTCCTTTCAGGAAACCAAAGACAATAAGGTTCAATTAGTTGACAGAAAAGGAAAGGTGTGGGTGTCGGATAAATATGTGGTAAACAGTGATGCGGCCTCGTTCCGGGGTTCGGTTCTTGGCAGGAAGAAATTTTCAGAAACAAAGCTTGATAAATTACACTGGACGTTAGCTCCGTTCACGATTTATCTCGGAGTAAAGGGTAAACTAGATAACATTCATCACCATAATTACTTTCTCGGAGATAATTTTAAACAGTATGCCGATCAGATTTTCACGACATCGATTAGTCCGGACAAACCCTACTATTATGTTAACGTGAGCTCAAAATCCAATCCGGATTGCGCACCTGATGGTTGTGAAAATATTTTTATTCTTTGCCCTGTTCCTGACCTTCGTTATAAAAGCAACTGGGATGATAAAGAGCAACTAGCCGATACAATAATTAATGATTTGTCTTCCCGTATCGGTTTTGACCTCAATAAAAACACCTTAACCCGAACGATATATACACCCGTGGAATGGAGGGATATGTTTAATCTATACAAGGGCAGTGGATTAGGATTGGCGCACGATATGAAACAAATTGGTGCATTCAGACCGGCGAATAAAGATGAACAATTCAAAAATCTGTATTATGTTGGTGCAAGCACTACACCGGGTACCGGACTACCCATTGTAGTAATTAGTTCTAAATTAGTAACCGAACGTGTTTTAAAGGATGATGGAATTATTTGATCAATCGGCATTGCGCTGTAGCAAAGTCATAACAAATCTTTACAGTACTTCTTTCTCTCTTGGAATAAAGACGCTATCAAAAGAACATCGTGATTCCGTTTATGCTGTTTATGGCTTCGTTCGTTATGCTGATGAAATTGTAGATACCTTTTATCAAAACAACCAACAGGAATTATTTACTCGTTTCAAAGAAGATACTTACAGGGCTTTGAATGAGAAAATCAGCCTCAACCCCGTGTTGCACGCCTATCAACTTGTGGCTAATCGATTCAGTTTTGAAAAAGAGCTAACCGATGCATTCCTTCATAGCATGGAACTTGATCTTAAACAATCAGAATATTCTACCGGAGGTTATCGTGAATATATATATGGGTCGGCAGAAGTAGTTGGACTGATGTGTCTGCATATTTTTACAAAAGGCGATTCGGAGGAGTACCAAAAATTAAAACCATTTGCACAACGACTGGGTGCCGCGTTTCAAAAAATTAATTTCTTGCGCGACATCCGGAGCGACTATCACGACAGGGGGCGAATTTATTTTCCCAATGTCAATTTTTCGCACTTTACGGAACAAGATAAACAGCAAATTGAAGCAGACATTCAGCGCGATTTTGATGAGGCACTGCGGGGCATACGAATGTTGCCGGTTGGAGCACGGCTTGGTGTATACCTGGCCTATGTATATTACCGGCAGTTGTTCCGAAAAATTAAAAAACATACGGCCAACAACATACAAGAAACACGATTCAGGATTTCGGATTCATATAAAGTATGGTTACTGGCTCAATGTTACGTGCTCAATAAATTAAATAGAATATGATATTTTATCTGATTTGCTTATTACTTACTTTGCAAAATCCAACACTCACCAATCTACGTAATTATTATTCTGATATTGTTAATGATGAGAAAAAATGCACAACCTATCTGAATAAACTTAAAAGTGAAAAAAACAATTCAGCTACGATAACAGCATTCATAGCGGCACTTACAGCTTCCGGGGCACAATTTCAACTGAATCCTTTCTCACGCATTGCCACGGTTAATGATGCCCATGAACTATTTGAAAAAGCTGTAAGCGATGAGCCTCAAAATCCTGAAATTCGATACCTGCGAATTACCGTAGAACAAAATACACCTCGTTTTCTTGGATTAAGTGCTCATATTAATGAAGACAAAAAGATTGTGCTTGACCGATTTGATGAATATGTAAACATTGCAGGAGTTGAATCGGCTAAACAGGTAATTGCTTTCATGAAATATCATAAGCTATGCACTACAGCTGAACTAACCAAACTAGAACAATGGACCAAATAAAACCATACACCTATTTACTCATAAACATCCTTACCATACTGGGACCTTTGGCGCTGAGTTTTGATCATAAAGTAGCTTACCATAAATATTGGTTACGCATACTGCCAGGAATGTCTTTTACGGCTTTATTCTTCATCGTTTGGGATATGATTTTTACAAAAATCGGTGTGTGGCATTTTAACTCGACATATCTCAGCGGCATAAACCTGTATAATCTTCCTTTGGAGGAAGTGTTGTTTTTCTTTACGATACCGTTTAGTTGTTTATTCCTGTATATTATTTTTCGTACCCGCTGGCCTGAATCCGAATTTTCGAATCGACCAACATCCTTTTTCCTGATATTGACCTTATTATTTGTGGTGATTGCATGCATCGGTTACCCGGGAAAGTACACCTTCATTACCGCTATTTTTTGTGCGGCCATTAGTTTTATATATTGGATAGTTTTCAAATCAAGGTATCTGAAGGTATTCCTGATAACCTATATGGTTCATTTAATACCTTTTTTAACCGTGAATGGGATACTTACCGCATTGCCTGTTGTACTATATAACGATACTGAAAATTGCGGATTCCGCATTTATACGATACCGGTTGAGGATACAATGTATTCATACCTCTTATTAATGATGAATATTATCATTTTTGAATGGATTTGCTTAAGTAACGACCGTAAAAGGAACAGTATTCAGCCATAACCTTATCAAAATAACTTCGTAATGAGAGCCGATTTTATTCAATAAATCGATGCTCACCATGAAAAAACACTACACCCTCTCGGTATTATACCTATGTATTACCTTATTCACAAAGGCTCAGGAGGCACAGCTACATCCTGCTTTAATTGATACACTTACCAATAACGAAGTAGCTAAATGGCAATTCAGCACGGAGCAAACAATAACGAACAGCTATGTATGGAAGGGGATACCTTTTTATTCCGGTTTAGTCGTTAGACCTTCAGTAATTGCTCAATCCGGAAATTTAAAAATTCATAGTTGGAGTCACATGCCATTAGTACTAAGTCATCAGTCTCGTTATAATCCGGATATCAATCTATTCGTATCGTATGAGAAATCGGTACATGATAAATTGACCTTATCTCCTCAACTGACCAGCTTCTTTTTTCCATCCAATCATAAAAATATTTTTACGGTGCTGTTGAGTACTTCTTTGCAATACGATCTGGATCCCGTTGGAATAATGATTAATCCAATGGTTGATTTGTGCGGTAATGCCGGTGCGGTGCATATCGAATATGGCTTTTATAAGAAGTCAAGAATTAATCACAACTTAAATATCGACTCCCGTTTATTGATGGGATGGGGCAATGCCTCGTTTACCGACTATTTTCTTCCGATTCCACCACGATCCGAATTCATCACCAATCCTAAAACAACTCCGGCTCAGTCGCTCAGAAATGCGCGACTGGAGATTTTTGCAGAGTATATCTGCAGCGATCGATTACTCATTAAGCCGCAGTTCATTGTTTATAGTAACTTTATACGCTCATATACTAATCAGAACCGAGGTGTATCAGCTAATGGTGGACTTACATTAGCATACAGTTTCCGAAAATAGACCACCCCAAAAAACACCAAGTACTGTAATATTCTATGAAGATTCAGTTCCGTATTCTATTAATTATCTCGCTGTTCTTCGCACTATTTCTATCCGGATTTGGATTGAATAAATTCTTTGAGTCGGAGTCTTTTTCCGATATCATTCAGAAAAAAGTAAAGGAAAACAGTAAGATACTTATTGACTTAGTGTCCCTGCGCAGAGGGGACTTAAACGTAGTAACTAAAGAGTTTTCTTATTCTGATCATTTACGTCGTTATATGCAAATACAAGCGGATTCGATCAGAAAAATAAAAGAAGCGGCAGACCTCAGGTTTATCGAGAACAACACCATTAATGCCCTTATCGATGAGTATAGTTATTCAGGCGTATGGATCATTGATACCTCCTACAATAAAATTTACTCAAAACTTAATTCGTATAAAGATCTTAAGGATACCTTATTGATAACTCCCGAAGCTATTAAGAAACTATTTGCCAATAATCCAAAACCGTCGGACAATCAGTTAAGTTATTATATCCGCTATGGTAACGCAGTATTGGAAATTCATGCGGCTCCAATCCGCGAACGTAACGATACCATTGTAAGAGCGCAAACGATCAATGGCTATCTGTTTATTGCCCGATTATGGGATCAGTTATTTCTAAATGAACTGGGCATACTTACATCAGGTGATGTAAATATTTGTTTTGGATCAAGTGAAGATGAATGCCTTGCGGCTAAGACCGATCCTGAGGAAAAACAATTTACATCCAGCCTTCAACTAAGTGATATTGACAATAATACATTCGCGTATGTTTTTGTAGAAATTCCCATTAGCACTTACAGGCAAATGGTAAAATCTGCTTACAGAAATTTTTTATACAACCTGATATTCTGCGTAACGATACTCTTACTTCTGTTAATTATGATTCATAACTGGATTACATCTCCACTTGCCAGCATTACAAAATCTTTGGCTACTGAAGATCCGGGTGTGATTCGTGAACTATCAGAAGAAAATAATGAATTTGGATCGCTGGCACGTTCTCTTTTACGGTCCTTCTCACAAAAAGAAGAATTAAAAGATGAGGTTAGCAGTCGTCGTAAAACGGAAATGGCATTGAGTATCAGTGATCAGCGTTTCAGGGATGTTACAGATGCCGCAGGAGAATTTATTTGGGAAACAAACAATCAGTATGAATTTACCTATCTGTCGGATCGTGTTTTTGCACTATTGCGATATACACCGGGCGAACTCTATGGAAAAAGCTTCTATGATCTTTTGAATTCTGCTGACACAGTGCAGAAATCTTCATTAACAAATACGCTTAAACTGAATCAGCCCTTCAGAAATTTTGAGTTGGAGGTTGTAACTAAAAGACAAGAACATATTTTTCTTGCGCTAAGTGGTAAGCCATATTACGATATACAGGGTGCCATAATTGGTTATCGCGGCACGGCAAGCGATATAACTCCATCCAAAATGGCCGAGACACAGCTACTTCGGGCCAAAGAGGCCGCTGAAAGTGCAAACAGAGCCAAGAGCGAATTTCTGGCAAATATGAGCCATGAAATACGTACCCCGATGAATGGTATTCTTGGCATGACCGACCTCGCTTTGAACACACAACTAAGTGCTGAACAGCGTGGATATATCAATCTGGTTAAAACATCTGCAGAGAACTTATTGATTGTAATTAACGATATCCTTGATTTCTCCAAGATTGAAGCAGGCAAACTGGATATTGAGTCTATCGAGTTTGACCCAAGAGAAATTATCAGCGAAACACTGCATTTGTTATTGATAAAGGCTAAAGAAAAAGGAATTGAACTTTTGATGGAAATTGATGATGACGTACCGGTGATGTTAATTGGTGATCCATCCCGATTCAGACAAATACTTGTTAATCTCGTTGGTAACGCTATTAAATTTACCTCGATTGGTGAGGTTTCTGTTCGTGTTGTTGTAGACATGATCAGCCAGGATTCGGTGACACTGCATGTTTATGTAACGGATACAGGAATTGGTATATCGGAGGATAAACTCAAAAATATCTTTGAGCCGTTTCAGCAAGCTGATGGCTCTACTACCCGTAAATATGGGGGCACCGGATTAGGACTCAGCATAACCCGAAAACTGGTAAATGCAATGAATGGTCAGATGTTTGTGAGCAGTATGCCCGGACAAGGTAGCACCTTCCATTTTACAATTACCACAGGTATCGGCACAACCACACCGGAGGAGATTCAACCGGGTACAGATTATTTAATCAGTAAAAAAATAATGGTTGTTGATGATAACGCCATTAACCGCAGAATACTCGAAGGACAGCTGGCTAAACTGGCCGGTACCTTTACGCTTGCCGAAGATGGAGATCAATGCCTAAATCTGTTGAAGATTGCAGCGCACGAATCGATTCATTATGATTTACTGATACTGGATATGCAGATGCCCGGCATGGATGGTTTGAAACTGGCAGAACAGATTCGTAAGAATGAGCAGTTCGGATCGCCTAAAATTTTGATTTTATCGAGTTTAAACTTTACCTTAAGCGAACAGGTAATGGCCGAGCATAAACTGGACGGTTTTTTAATCAAACCGGTATTGAGCAAAGAACTGCTGCAGGAAATCAATAAAATATTCAGACAACGATCGAGCAGGCAAATTATTTACGAGAAACAATATCAGGTACCTCCCAACAAAAAGGTTAAGCCCTTAAGGATTTTATATGCCGAGGATGATATGATTAATCAGAAACTTGGACAGGCTGTTTTTATGAATGAAGGCCACGAAATTATCATAGCAAATAACGGATCGGAGGCAGTTGAATTATTCCAGCAACAGGATTTTGATTTGATTCTTATGGATGTGCAGATGCCTGAAATGGATGGCTATGAGGCAACACGAACTATACGCAGCATTGAGGCAAAACGCGGGGGGCATATACCTATTATTGCTATGACGGCTCATGCCATAAAAATGTTTAAGGATTTATGTATTGAGGCCGGAATGGATCATTATGTATCTAAACCAATTAAAACCGATCAGGTATTTGATTTACTTGCCTCTATTTTTAATACAGAAAAAACGTCCACAGATCAACCGGATGAGCAGTCTGACCAAGTAGAGTCAGATAATACCTCCGGCTATTGTTTCGACAAGCAAAAATTTAAAGAACAATGCATGAACGATACCCGATTAATGAAGGATATCTCCGTGATGTTGCTTAATACTGTGGATAAACAACTTAAAGCGCTTGAACAGGCCATAAGTCAACAGCAATTAAAAGAGGTTCTCGAAATTTCACATAAGATGCGTGGCACCATTTCGGCATTCAACTTTTCGATATTAACCGAAAATATGCGAAAACTGGAAAGTGCGGCAAAATCTGAAGATGCTTCAGTCATCAATGCTATTTGGCCTCAGGTAAGCGATGGCATCAAGTTATTGGTGGCTGATGTGCAACGATTTGTAAATGAGGCATAATCCTATTTATTTTATTTGAACAAAGCGTAATCTGTGCTGTTTAAATGTAGGATGCTTTCATTAAAAGTTTCAATAGATAATCAATCTGGTTTTTGCTTTGGCGTTGTATATGCCATACAAATGGCAGAAGACATCCTTAATGAAGAAGGCATACTTTATTGCCTTGGCGACATTGTGCATAATGATGAAGAAATTGCCCGCTTAAAGAAACTGGGTCTTATAATAATTAACCACGACTACCTTAAGGATTTACGAAATGTTAAAGTTCTCATTCGTGCCCACGGAGAACCTCCCTCCACCTACTCATTGGCTATCAAAAATAACATTCAACTCATTGATGCCTCTTGCCCTGTTGTGCTTAAATTACAACAAAGAGTAAAAGCAGCTCACGATAGGGGTGAATCTATCTATATACTTGGGAAACATGGCCATGCGGAAGTGGCCGGATTGCTCGGACAAACCAATGGTAAGGCAACCGTATTTGAAAAAATAGATGAGCTGGATTTCAATTCACTGCCTAAAAAATTCAGTTTGTTTAGCCAGACAACTAAAAGTACCGGTTTGCTTTTTGATGTTGACGCCAAACTCAAAGAACATGGAATAGATGTAACCACAAATGATACCATCTGCCGACAAGTAAGTAACCGAGATGAACAATTGAAACGCTTTGTAGTGAACTATGATAAAATAATTTTTATAGCCGGTGTTAAATCGTCCAACGGCAAAGTGCTGTTCAATACATGTTTGCGACAAAACCCAAACAGCTATTTTATATCCACCATATCCGAAATCAATAAAAACTGGTTCAAGCCAAACGAAACGGTTGGTATATGCGGGGCTACATCAACGCCTATGTGGTTGATGGAAGCAGTGCGCGATGAATTATTAAGCTATTAAATTCGCACAATGATTTGGTTTCATCTTTTTATAGTCTTGCTGACGTTTTTTACTATGGAGTTTATGGCGTGGTTCACACACAAATTTGTCATGCACGGCTTTATGTGGTATTTCCACGAAGATCATCACGTGGTTAAGCCCGGTTTTTTTGAGAAGAATGATTTCTTCTTTCTCATTTATGCAATTCCCAGTTCATTGCTCATTTTTTTTGGTGCTGAATCGGGGTTCGATTTTAGATTCTTTATTGGCATAGGTATATTGTGTTATGGTATTTGCTATTTCTTGGTTCACGACGTTCTGATTCATCAACGCTTCAGCTGGTTCTCCCGCACAGACAATATTTACTTCCGTGCTATCAGAAAAGCACATAAAGTGCATCACAAACACTTAATAAAGGAAGATGGCGAATGCTTCGGTATGCTGCTTGTGCCAATAAAATACTTTCGAGAGGCGGCACAATACAAAAAAGCAATTCGTTCAAAAAACTAGAAAACATGTTCCGCACCATACTTATCTTTTTATTGTTATCAATCGCTCCAAATTTATTCGCACAGCAGGGAATCATTAAGGGAGTTGTTACCGATTTGTCTAATAATAAACCGCTTTCTTTTGCCACTATTGTTGTACAAGGGCAGGAAGTTGGCGCATACACAGATGATAATGGCGCGTACACCATCACCCTGCCTATTGGTTTATACAACATTACGTGCAGTAATGTGGGGTACATCTCTAAAACAATTAATGAGGTTGAG
>BJGO01000036.1 GCA_014190535.1 Bacteroidota bacterium
TTACTAATGATCATCTCGTAAGAGGGTATTACGGTAGTCATGAATACGCTCTACGCATCATAGGAGACTCAATGATTCTTGGGAGGAAATGCTGGAAAATTGAGATGATCCCTTTACCTCAATCCGCTATTGTGTGGGGAAGGTTCTGCTTTGGATTGATCAGCAAGATTACATGCAGTTGAGAACTGAATTTATAGACGAAGACAATATCAAGATCCAGGTGATGCAATGCACAGAGGTGAAAAAGCTGGGTGGCAGAATGTTGCCATGTGTGATGGAGATGATCCCATTGGATAAACCCGGACACAAGACCATAATGCGTTACGAATCACTCCTATTCAATCAGCCTATTGCTGACGATTTCTTTACAACACAAAACATTAAAAAAGTGCAGTGATGTATATTCTGTTGGCCTGGCGAAATATCTGGCGAAATAAACGAAGATCACTAATAACCATGTCTTCAGTCATGTTTGCAGTAATGCTCGCTATCGTAATGAAATCAATGATCAGCGGTGTTTGGGGCAAGATGATTAACGATGTAGTTAGTTTTTCATCAGGCTATATTCAAATTCATAAAAAAGGATACTGGGCAGAACAGTCTATTGATAATTCCTTCAAAGCACAGCAAGATCTTATCAATGTAATTGATCAGCACAACGATATTCTATCTTGGGCACCGAGGTTGGAATCATTCAGCCTCGCTTCATCTCAAGACAAAACAAAGGGCGTACTCATCAACGGTATCGATCCGGAACGAGAAAACAAAACGACAAAACTGGCGCAAAAGCTTACGCAGGGCAACTATCTTGAACATAATGACCAGTCGGTTATGGTAGCAGAGGGACTGGCCAAACAATTAAAATTAAACTTAAACGACACGATTGTTTTATTGGGTCAAGGATACCATGGCAATTTGGCTGCAGGAAAATATCCTGTAAAAGCTATAGTGCATATGGGTGTTGTTGAACTGAATCAATCCATGGTTTGGATGCCCCTTGAATTGTGCCAAGCCTATTTCAGTGCCGAGCAAATGCTTAGCTCAATTTCACTGATACTTGCTGATGAAAATAAAATGAATATCATTAGATCCGAGCTGGAGGCCCTACCCGCGTCAAAAGGTTATGAAATAATGACGTGGAGTGAAATGTTGCCCGAACTCGATCAGATGGTTAAAGGTGATAGCACAGCTCATTATCTGGTTATATATATTCTGTATTTGGTGATTTCGTTTGGTGTTTTTGGCACACTGCTGATGATGATGAATGAGCGGATGCACGAATTCGGCATATTACTCGCAATCGGTATGAAAAAGCGAATTATCATTTTCATTACACTCACTGAAGTAGTAATCATGGCTTGCGTTGGTACTTTAGTGGGTTCGTTTATTGCACTTCCACTTTTACTCTACCTTGCAAAACATCCTATAAAATTCACCGGTGAGCTTGCAAAAGTTTATGAAAGTTTTGGTATGGAAGCCATCCTTCCACCGGCCATAGAAACGAGCATTTTTATTACACAGGCCTATACCGTGTTCTTCATCGTTATCCTCTTATCCATTTATCCGGCTTATAAGATTTATAAATTAAAAATTATTAAGGCATTAAATACATAATATATGTTGCTGAAAATATCATGGAGAAATATCTGGAGAAATAAATTAAGAAGCGGTGTGGTGATTATAGCACTTGTAATCGGATTATGGGCGGCGTTATTTATGAGTGCCTTTTCCTGGGGTCTTTATCAGGGGCATATTGATGATACCATAGAAACGTATTTATCGCATCTGCAAATACATCATCCGATGTATCTGACTGAAAAAACTCCTGAATACACCATACCAAACAGTAACGATGTTATCCGGTTAATCAGAAATGACACACGGGTTATTGCCTCCTCTGCCCGTGTGCTGGCTTCAGGAATGATTACATCTCCTAAATCTGTATCCGGAGTAATGATTTGTGGTATAAATCCTCAGGATGAATTCAGTGTAAGCACCGTTTCGCATCAAGTTGTGGAGGGTTCAGCATTACATGAGGGAAAAAAACATGAGGTCTTCATAGGCAGTAAGCTGGCCGAAAAGCTTAACGTAAAAGTTAAAAGTAAAATCGTACTGACATTTCAATCCGTTAACCGGGATATGACTGCAGGTTCATTTAGAATTTGTGGCATCTTTAAAACACACAATTCCATTTTCGACGAAACAACCATTTTTGTTCACGACACGATCCTTGCAGAAATGCTAGGGTCAGAAGATGCCGTTCACGAGATTGCTGTTCTTCTTAAGGATGAAGCAGACAGTGACACACTCCGTACATTTCTTAACAGAAAATTTCCTGAGATACAGGCTCAAACCTGGAAAGATTTATCTCCCGAACTGCGTCTAGTGATTGAGTCCTTTAATGAGTATATGCTCATCTTTATCGGTATTATACTCCTAGCCCTAATGTTTGGCATTATTAATACCATGCTAATGGCTGTTCTTGAAAGGCAACGCGAGATCGGTATGCTTATGGCCATTGGCCTGAATAAAAAAAACATTTTCATTATGATTGTAACCGAAACACTCTTACTGGTCTGCATCGGCATTCCAATTGGCTTACTTATCACCTATCTGAGCGTTACCTATTTCCATACCTATGGTATAGATATTTCCATATTTTCACAAGGTTTGTCTGCTTGGGGATTCCGATCGAGGGTATATACCTATCTAAATTACAACTTTTATATACCCGTTATTCTGCTCACCATTCTTTGTGCATTAATTTCTTCTATATATCCGGCATACCGGGCATTACAATACCGACCATCAGAGGCCATCCGTAAAATTTAAAAACAAACGATGATTATGAAAACAGTTATCGATGCTCACGAAATTTCAAAAGTATACAACGCTGATAAGATACCGGTTTATGCTGTTAATGGCGTCCATCTGCACGTAGAAGAGGGTGAGTTTATTGCTCTCGTTGGCCCGTCGGGGTCAGGTAAAACTACGTTGCTCAATATCATTGGCGGCCTTGATCATCCGACAAGTGGCCACGTACAAATCGGCGATGTCGACATCACTCACCTGAGTGAAAATAAGCTGATTGATTTTCGTTTATATAACATCGGATTTGTATTTCAGGCTTTCAATCTGATTCCGGTTCTAACAGCAAAAGAGAACGTTGAGTTTGTAATGTTGATGCAGAAAAAAAGTAAAACAGAACGCAACAAACGATCAGAAGATTTATTAACGGAAGTAGGTTTGGCAGACAAAATGAATGCTAAGCCTGCTGAGCTCTCGGGCGGTCAGCAACAACGTGTTGCGGTAGCCAGGGCACTGGCGTCTAAGCCACGGTTCGTTCTGGCTGATGAACCAACGGCAAATCTCGACTCATTGTCGGCCGGCAACTTGCTGGACATGATGGCCAAATTGAATGCGGATGAAAAAATGACATTTATCTTTTCAACTCATGACCAAAGGGTCATTGATAAAGCAAGAAGAGTAATTACCCTTGTCGACGGAAAAATTAAATCGGACATCAAACAATAATGAGCCGCCTACTCTGCGTTCTGTTAATTTCTTTTCTACCCTGGTTGGCTTTTTGCTCTGATGATGACTCAATTCCCGTAAAAAATAAATTAAGCTTGAGCGGATACGTGAAATATATGCAACAGGCATCCTTCGTTAAACGCATCGATGCGATGCAAACCGGCAACCTCATCCATAATAGACTGCATCTTTTATACAAACCGAATAAATCTATTCAGCTTAGGGCTGATATCAGAAACAGAATATTTTATGGTGAACTGATTCGCGAAACACCGGGATATGCTAACTTATTGGATAACCCAAACGACTTCCTGAACATTACAAAAATCTGGTATGACCAAAACGGCTTGATACTACATACGGTCATTGACCGGGCATATCTAAACTACTCAACTCATGCCTGGGATATTAGCATAGGTAGGCAACGAATAAATTGGGGTATCAATACAGTTTGGACTCCTAACGATATCTTCAATACATATAACTTTTTTGATTTTGATTATGAGGAACGGCCCGGAAGCGATGGCATTAGACTGCAATATGCGCCCAACAACCTGTCTGCCATAGAACTTGCATACAAATCGGGAAGCAAAAAAGAGGAACATATTGGAGCCCTGATGTACCGATTTAATCAAAGGAATTATGATTTTCAGTGCTTTGGAGGTATACTGAATACTGATATCACAGCAGGTTTTGGATGGGCCGGTAATATCAGAAATGCAGGATTCAAAGGCGAAACGACCTTGTTATATCCGGTTATGGAAAAAACGGCAGACACAACAGCATCAGCACTAACTTCAATAAGCCTTGATTATGTCTTTTCAAATGGCCTTTATGTAAATGGCGCATTTTTATATAACCACTCCGGATCGGATCAACTCAATGCATTGACCTCTTTTTATACTACGCGATTAACCATTAGAAATTTGATGCCCTTTAAATATTCGTGGAGCTTAATGATCAATAAAGCGATAAATCCTGTATGGTCTGTATCAGAGGTGTTGATCTATTCAACTGCATCCAATACATTAATTTCAGTTCCGTCCTTAACCTATTCCATTGCAGATAACTGGGAGCTGTTTCTTACCGGTCAGTTATTTTTTGCAACAAGCAACTCTAAATTCGGCTCCGTTGGCAATAGCATCTTTGCCCGACTAAAAATGGCCTTCTAAACGTTCGTTGTACTAATAAAAACTATTTCCTGCCTACACCGGTATTTTCCACCCTCAATCCTACCGACATAATGCCGGGAAGAGGATCCTTACGCATCAGATGCTCTAAGGAAAACGTATAGGAACCGGGCTTGCTAAAATAGGCGCCCTGCTGTATCATATGGCGATAATCCCATATATCTCCAAGGCCTTCTCCGTGCCATTTACCCTGTTCGTCGGATAAAGGAATCTCAACACGATTCACCTGTGTGGCCCCATCGGGAAATGTTGCCGAAACGTTCAGCCATATATTATTAAACTGGTAATAATCAACATGGCGCACGTTTATGTATATGTTGTAAAGTACCGTTGTGTCTTTAACTTCAAAAGTAAACGAAGGCTTTACCTTACTGTCCCACACATAGTTTTTAATTTCTTCATTGTCGTCGTAGATCATATTGGTCTGACAACCGAAATTTAATAACGTGCCAATCAAACATGCGATCAGCAATAGGGGATGTGTTCTGTTAATTACCATCTTTTTTCGTCTTTTTTAGGACGATGTTTAAAATTAGGCTTTTTCTTTTGTGGTTCAGCAGCCGGCTTTGACGAAGGAGTGTCCGGTTTATTTTCACGCTGAGGTTTTGGCTTATCAAAACTACGTGGTGCCCGGCTATCTTTATTGTTCGGACCTCCTTTTCGCTTCTTCTTTTTCTTTTTACCCAAACTCTCCAGGGTAGTTTGACCTACAACATCGGCAAATTTAATTTCATCCTCCTGAGCCGATTTCGCTGTGGAACGTTCAATTTTTTTCTCGCCGAGTTCCTCCGGTTTGATACCCTGTTTATTCAGCGACTCAATTTCCATAACACGCTCCGGGGTTAGAGGATGAAAGGTTGAGCTGTCTTTGTAAGCGAACCAGAGAATGCGTTTAAAGATGTCTGTTTTCTGTAAATACAAATCACCCTGTGAAGTGGTGAGTTTATTGATATTTTGAGGAATGTCTTTCAGAGCATCCAGATAGGTGTCCAGTTCATAATTCAAACAACATTTAAGTCGCCCGCACTGACCGGATAATTTCACCTGATTGATAGATAGATTCTGGTAGCGAGCCGCCTGCGTATTTACCGATTTATACTCTGTAAGCCAAGTTGAGCAACATAATTCCCTGCCACAGGAGCCAATACCCCCGATACGAGCCGCCTCTTGCCTGGCGCCGATATGGCACATTTCAATTTTAACTTTAAACTCCTTGGCATAGATTTTAATCAACTCCCTGAAATCAACACGGTCATCAGCAATATAGAAGAAGGTTGCTTTTTTACCGTCGGCGCGGTATTCCACATCGCCCACCTTCATCTCCAGATTTAACTGACGGGCTATGGCACGGGAGCGAATCATCGTGTCGTGCTCTAGAGATCGACTTTCCTGCAATCGGGCAATATCCTGTTCGGTAGCAATTCGGGTTATCTTAAGCCAATCTCTTTTTTCGGTGATGTGTTTGCGTTTCATCTGCAAACGGGCCATTTCACCCAGGAGCGATACCGTACCAATATCAAAACCTCCGGCATCTGCTTCCACCACAACGACATCGTGTTTCTCAAGCAGTAAAGTGCGGCTCGCCTTGTAAAATTCTTTTCGGGAGCCACTCTTAAAACTAACCTCCACATAAGGATTGTCAACCTCTGCCACCGCTGCCTTGATGTCTGCCAGCCAATCATATGTATTTAACCGGTTGCAACCGCCGGTACTACAACCGCTGCTGTTACACCCTTTCGTTTTATTTCCTGTTTCAGTGCTGCATGATGCGCAAGCCATAATCGTTACCTCGTTGTTAATTCGTTAATGTGGTCCGGTGCGTAATTCATACTCTCTGGTATTCAGTTTCACGTATCTGAACCACTTGGTCATTCTGCGCAGGCTAAGCCATACGCTGTTCCAAAAATATATTATTATTAGTTAATAGCCGATGAAGTGTTAACGACACATACATCATCTGTATTCTGGGGTTGGCATTCCGCTCGATATAATAATGCAGATCATCCAGAATAAAGGAGAGCTCCTCGGCATCATCTGCTTTAAAATTCGCTGAAAGCCAGCGCAATAGATTTATGTCCTGTTCCCGAACCCTCACATGGGTTTCACCTAGATTTTTGGCAATCAAGGTTTCCCGAATAAACTGCAGGGTTTGCTTAATATAGAGTTTCTGACGTTCACGGCCTAAGTCTACAAACTGATCGATCCACTTATTCAGAGCCCGTATATCGGGCTTCAGCACAATACGAAACCATTCCAGCATAAGTTCTTCGAGCAACTCAGAGGAATGATTGATTTCGGCAAGGGCTACACTGTAACTGCCATCACTTATTCGGGCAATTCGCTTCGCCTCCGATTCTGAAACAGCATTTCTGCTGATCAGGGCCCCGGCCAGCTCCTCATCGGTGAGGGTATGAAAACGGAGCACCTGCGTTCGGGATAAAATAGTGTTCAAGACCTTCTCATCACTTTCGCCAACCAATAAAAACAAGGTATTGGGCGGTGGCTCCTCCAGCGACTTAAGTAGGCTGTTACCTTCTTTGCCCAGATACTCGGGCATCCAGATTAAAAAAATCTTAAACTCGGCTTCGTATGATTTCAGGTTCAGCTTTCTAACAATCTCATAACACTCGTCGGCTGTGATATTAATTTGTTTATTCTCAGATTTAATATGATCAAACCAATCACTCAAGCCAAAATAGGGGTTCTTGAGCAACATGGTACGCCATTGGGGTAGATAATCCTGACACAGGCGACCAAGTTCCTTTTCGTATTTAAAGGGGAACGTAAAATGTAAATCGGGATGAATACATTTTGAATGCTTTATACAAGAAGAGCAAATGCCACAACTGTCGCCACTGCTTTTATTTTCGCACATAATATATTGGGCGAAAGCAAGAGCGGTGGGCAAGGTTCCGGTACCTTCTCTGCCAAGAAAAAACTGTGCATGACTGATTCGCCGTTCACGAACCGACTGAATTAATCTTGCCTTAATTTCATCTTGCCCTATAATGTCCTTAAATAGCACAGGGCTAATTTAGGAAAGAAGATTAACGAACAGTAATATGTGTACTGAAAAGCAAATTACTTACTAATGGCACTGATCAGTTCTTCGCTCATTGGCTTAACACCGGAACGGTAGTGAGCGATATAATGGCCTTCTTCATCAATTAGATATTTGTTGAAATTCCAATTCACATCGGAATCCTCTTTGCCATTGAGCTTTTTCTGAGTGAGCCATTCGTACACCGGCGATATAGGATTTGATTTGATATTAACCTTTGATGCCATCATGAACGTTACGTGATACTTTGAAGAACAGAATTGCTTAATTTTTGCTTCATTACCGGGCTCCTGACCACCAAAATCGTTGCAGGGCATACCAATAATCACGAGTTTGTCTTTAAATTTTTCGTTAAGTTGTTGTAAATCAGTGTACTGTGTCGTGTAACCGCACTCAGATGCAACGTTAACAAAGAGTATTTTTTTGCCTTTGAACCGAGAAAGACTGATGGTTTTTCCATCAATATCTGTAATGGACAGGTTGTGTATGGATGGCATCTGAGCCAGAATAGATTGTGACATAAAAATGCTTAGGATTATCGTTAAAGTTGTTTTCATGAAGGAAAGAAACACGAATCATATTGATTTGTTCGAAACCCACTCTCTTAACATTGGCTTAACATTCAGTTAACATTCAGTTAAAGGTTAAAGTATCTATTTGCATTATGAAATCGTTAAATGTTTTAATTACAATTTTGCTGTTTTGTTCATTGGCGCTGAAGGGTTTTGCCCAGCAAGGATATGTCAGCGGCAAAGTTATCGATCAAGCCCGAAATGAATCGCTGATTGGTGCTACAGTCATGTTAAATAACAATCCTGCCTATGCGGCATATACCGATATCGATGGTCTGTTTAAAATAGCTGTACCGGCAGGCACATACAAACTTACTGCGCAATATGTATCCTACAACACAAAGGAAATTGAAGGCGTTGTAGTAAGCTCCGGTAGTACAACAACCATTAATATCTCCTTAGAATCTTCTGTCAGCCAGTTAAAGCAGGTGGTGATTACATCAACTTACAAAAAAGAAAACATCAACAGTTTGTTGATGATACAGAAAAATAGTGTTTCTGTTCAGGACGGCATATCCTCCGATTTAATTAAGCGCTCACCGGACCGCAGTTCTGGTGATGTACTTAAGCGAATTTCCGGTACAAGTATTCAGGATAATAAATTTGTTATTGTACGAGGCTTGAGTGATAAGTATAATAATGCCATGATGAATGGCAGTATCCTGCCAAGTACCGAGCCCGACCGGAAAACGTTTTCGTTTGACCTGATACCGGCAAATATGCTTGAAAGTATCGTCATCATTAAAACAGCACAGCCTGACTTACCCGGCGACTTTGCGGGCGGTATCATTCAGCAAAACCTGCGCGATGTGCCCGAAAAGAATTTCATCAATCTGAGCATCAATCAATCTTACAATTCGGTTACAACCTTCAGGTCATACAATAAATACAATACCGGTACTACGGGATGGCTTGGTTTGAATGATGGCACCTTATCGCTACCGGAAAATTTTCCTACTCGCGATACTTTACTCAAATCCACTAAAACTGAGCGACTGGAATTTTCAAAACTGCTCACGAACAGCTGGGATACGAGTACCGTAAATCGTATCCCGTTTAGTCAGACGTATTCGCTGTCTCTCGGATGGTCTCCCGATAAAAAGAATCAGCGGTTTGGTGTTCTGTTTTCATCAAACTACAATCAAAATTTCAGAACTGAACAGTTAACCCGATCTGATTTTACAGCAGATGCAACAAAACTTTTTGAGTTTGACGACACCTACAACCGCACAAATGTTAATGCCGGAGGCATGTTGCGGGTATCGTACAAATTGAATAAAGCAAATAAAATCGGATTCAGCACAAGCTATAATATCAACTCTGTTTTTGAAACAGGTGTACGAAGCGGTACTGACTTTGACGCCGGTGTTTATCAAAATGGTATATCAGAATATACAATCATCAATCAGCTACAAAACAGCGGTGTGTATGGCGAGCATTTCTTTGCCACACCAAAAATTAAGATTACCTGGAATGGTAATTACAACTATATAACCCGCAGTGAACCGGATTTCCGCAGGATTTACTATTCAAAAAACATCATTCCTCAGTCTGCAAGTGATACCGTCTTTAAAGCTACAGTGCCACTCACCGGCAGTCCATCACCCAGTTCCGGAGGCCGGTTTTTCTCCTACCTCGAGGAATCAACCCGAAATGGTGGTATTCATATCTCAAAAGCATTCAAACTGGGTTCTACTGAAAATAACATTAAAACCGGTTATACTTACACAGACCGTACCCGATCTTTTGAGGCCCGCGTATTGGGTTATGTGGTGCACAGTTCCAGTAAGTTTAACCAACAAGAAAATCCTGACTCCATACTGGCTCTTCCCGCCGATTTAATTTTTTCAGCGGATAATATCAGAGACAATGGTTTTCGTCTTGATGAGATAACCAATAAATCAGATAACTATACTGCCGGAAGTACAAACCACTCCACGTATCTGATGATTGATAATAAATTAAACAAACGCATTCGTGTGATATGGGGTGCACGTGCTGAATTCTTTACACAGCAATTGAACTCGCAGTACAACACCGGCGATACAATCAGCGTACTTACCCGATCCGGCGACAGCACCAGCCTGCCATTTGATTTTCTGCCATCTCTGAACTTCATCTACAGCCTGACAGAAAAAACGAATATCCGCTTATCCGCTTCCAAAACCGTATCGCGCCCCGAGTTCAGAGAATTAGCTCCATTCTCATTCTTCGACTTTTTACTGAACACAACGGTACAGGGTAACCCTAAATTACGTCGTACAAATATTTACAACTATGATGTGCGGGTTGAACATTACCCCGGTAATGGTCAGGTGATAGCCCTGAGCGGTTTTTATAAATATTTTGATCAACCGGTTGAACAGATTATTGACGATGCCGTTTCCAGTGGCGGAAGCAGAGCGCGTAATTTTGCCAACATTCAAAATGCAGTAAACTATGGTGTTGAAATTGAATTCCGTAAAAACTTTGACTTTGCCGACAAGTGGTTTAAAACTAAATACCTCACAAACTTATATGCCCAGATGAATCTGGCCTTAATCAATTCGCAAATCAGAACCGATACTATTCAAACGCTCGGTGGCACACGTGCCCTTCAGGGGCAAAGTCCTTATGTGCTGAATTGTGGTATTGGTTATGCTGATCCGGATAATCGTTTCAACTCCACCATTCTGTATAATGTAATCGGTCGCCGCATTCGTGAAGTTGGCACCAGCGGCTACCCCGATATTTTTGAAGCCCCGCGTAATGTGATTGATTTTCAGTTTACAGGACGTGTAAATAAATTTTTATCGGTGAAGGTAGCGGCATCAGATATTCTGCGTCAGCCTTTCAGACTTTATCAGGATAGAAACCTCAACGGCAAATATGATGAGGATGGCGACACGTTGATACAACAGAGTATTATTGGTTCCAATACCAGTATTTCACTTTTGTTCCAGTTCTAGTAGTATCGGTATATCACCTTCAGATAAGTTGACTGAGACATAGCGCCCGGATTACAACCGGGCAAGCCTTCGGGTATCGGTGTATTCAGATCATTAAAATAACGAATCCAGGAAGGATCGTACTCCTGCTTACCCGGTAGTTTATATGTCATTGGAGCAGACTCAAACACCGTTTTATGCATAGCCTTATTGAAAGCATGCGCTATCAGTTCGCTACAATACCATTTTTGGTTATCCGGTAAAAAAAGTTCATCGTAGGGCACACCTACTTCACGTAAGGCGATATCTACCGCGCGATTTAATTCATCTTTTGAAAAATCGGAACGCATCGCAATCACCTTGGGCTGATGTGATGTGGTCATCGACCGGTTCAAAAAATTATGATATGATGTCAGTTGCACACGATCTCCTATAGACTCAATGATTTGCGGATTACCCAGCGAGTCAATATATACAAGCCCCATGTGCGAGAAGTGATAGGACTCAACAGACGTGGTTACCTGTTCAATAGCATCACAAAGAGGTCCGCAATCTATATCCTGAAACAGTATGTCGCCTTGTATAGGGCGATAAGTCTCATTCTGTTTGCAGGCTGAAAACAGGACGATAAAAAGCAAAGTGATTAAAGACAGAATGTGGTTCATTTGCATCTATGAATTGGAAACTACGTTGGGAAATTAAATCATTCCACGAACTCACAAACACTGAGTTGTATGAATGTCTGAAGCTGAGGCAAATCGTATTTTCGTGGGAACAGCATTGCGCCTATATTGATTGCGATGATAAGGATGCTCCGGCCTGGCATCTGATGGGATTTCAGGACCGACAGCTGGCGGCCTATTGCCGGATACTACCTGCCGGGGTAGCCTTCGATGAACTATCCATCGGGCGAATCATAACGCACCCTAAATATCGTAAGCTGGGTTTTGGAAAAGAACTTATTGAAGTGGCATTACAGGAAGTACACCATAAGTTCGGTGATCAAACCATCCGTATCGGTGCACAAAAATGGCTTTCCGGATTTTATCGGCAGTATGGATTTGTGGAAGAAGATATATCCTATCTGGAGGATGGGATACCGCATGTAATCATGCGTCGTGAATAAATGTCGGGGTGGCAAGATTCGAACTTGCGACCTCCTGGTCCCAAACCAGGCGCGATAACCGGGCTACGCTACACCCCGAACCTTAATGAACATTTGACATGTTCAACAACAATGACCAATTGGCGTTGCTGTGGTATGCATTCATTCAAGAAGTAAAGAACTCTTTGTGCGGAGAGGGCGGGATTCGAACCCGCGGTACGGGTTTAAGCCCGTACGACGGTTTAGCAAACCGCTCCTTTCGGCCTCTCAGGCACCTCTCCGTAGAAGGTCTGCAAATATAGTTTAAAATAAATCAGGAAATACTTAGTTGAATCTTTTTTTCCAATTCAACTACAGATTCTCTGAAATCCTTATCTGTATCCATCATGTCTTTGACCGCCTGACACGAGTGAATGACCGTGCTGTGATCACGACCGCCAAAATGTCTTCCTATAACCTTTAATGAATTCTTGGTAAAATTCTTGGCAAGGTACATCGATAGCTGACGGGCCTGCACGACACTGCGCTTGCGGGTTTTCTCTTTTAACTTATCCGGCTGAACACTAAAGTACTCGCAAACCGCTTTCTGAATATAATCGATCGAAACTTCTCTCGATATGCTCTTCACGAAATTCTTGACAATCTTCTTGGCCAGTTCCACATCAATTTCCTTGCGGTTTAATGAGGCCTGAGCCAACAGCGAAATCAATGCCCCTTCAAGTTCACGGATGTTATTGCTGATATTGTATGCGACAAATTCAACGACTTCACGAGGTAAATCAATACCATCGTTGTACATCTTCTTCTCCAGAATGGCAATGCGGGTTTCAAAATCAGGCGTACCCAGGTCGGCACTTAAGCCCCATTTAAAGCGCGACAATAAACGTTCCTCCATGCCTTCCAGATCACGCGGCGGTCTGTCGGAGGTTAACACCAATTGTTTGCCGGACTGGTGGAGGTGATTGAAAATATGAAAGAAGATATCCTGTGTTCGGTCTTTGTTCGCAAAAAACTGAATGTCGTCAACAATCAGTACATCAATAAGCTGATAAAAATGTATGAAATCGTTTACGCCGTTATTCTTTAATGCATCAATAAACTGATTGGTAAATTTTTCTGAGGGCACAAACAAAACCGTTTTGTTGGAGAAGTTTTGTTTAACCATATTACCGATTGCCTGTGCAAGATGTGTTTTTCCCAAACCAACACCACCATAAATAACCAATGGATTAAACGATGTGCCTCCGGGTTTGCTGGCAACCGCATAACCGGCAGAACGAGCCAGTCGGTTACAGTCTCCTTCTACATACGAGTCAAAAGTATATGCATTATTCAGTTGCGAATCGATATTAACCTTTTTTAATCCCGGAATGATAAATGGGTTCTTTATGGGCGTACCCAATACCAGTGGTGCCGCCACATCAGGATTTTTAGATGCCGGAGCGGCATAGGTCGGTATATTAATGGTATATGGATTGTGATTGCTGTTATTATCGACGATGATTTGATATTCCAACCGCGCATCATTTCCTAATTCACGTTTAATCGTTTTGCGCAGTAGTGACACATAATGTTCCTCCAGCCATTCATAAAAAAACTGACTGGGTACTTGAATGGTAAGAATACTTCCCTCGAGTTTAACCGGTTTAATCGGTTCAAACCACGTCTTATAACTTTGAGCATTCACATTGTCTTTTATGATCTTCAAACAATTGTCCCATACAAGCTCGCATGTGTTCGAGGTGGTGTTAGTCATGTTGTTGTTGTATAATTTTTAAGTGTTGATTTTTAAATCGTGTTGAAAAGTAGTTAATAGTCAGACAAAATTTTAACAAAAAATATTTTTTTATTTTTTGTACGCGCTTGTTTATTCCGAAATTTTTTCGGTACTGTGTATAATATGTTTTTCCTTCTTCTCTTTTGAGAATAGAAAATCAATACGACCAAGTACGATGCCGGCCCAACCCACCTGGTTAACCAACACATTTTCTTTGGATGCGTTTACAACAAGTTCCGGTTTATCAAGGAATGTATGCGTGTGTCCGCCGATAATCAAATCCACATGACGTGATTGCTTGGCGAGTTTGATGTCGTCTATCTTTTCATTATTGTACTGATAACCTAAATGCGACAAACAAATAATTACATCGCACTGATGGGTATGTTTAAGTTCATCACTTATCTTATTACAAACCGAAACCGGATCAATAAAAACGGTATTACCATAAGCACTGGCCGGCACAAGGCCTTTCAATTCAATACCTAAACCAAACACGCCAATTTTTAACTTGCCTTTTTTAAAAATCTTGTAGGGTAATGTTTTCCCTTGCATCGCAGTGCCGGTAAAATCATAGTTGGCACACAATAATGGAAATGTAGCATGCTTCAACTGAGCCGCAAGTCCATCCACTCCGGCATCAAAATCATGATTGCCTATTGCACAGGCATCGTATCCCATTTCACTCATGAGTTTTATCTCAAGTTCCCCTTTATAAAAATTAAAATAGGGTGTACCCTGAAACATATCGCCGGCATCCAGCACGAGGACATGCTTATTCTGTTTTCTTATTTTGCTGATTAACGCAGCACGTGCGGCCGCACCACCCTTTCCCTGAAACTTACCGCCATCCATTGGGAACGGATCGATACGACTATGCCAATCATTAGTATGAAGTATCGTAAGGCGAAAGTCGGCGTCATCATCCTGCATCATATCGTACCCACTGATTATAGCCGATGTTCCCAAAAGGGATGAACTTACAATAAAACGTCTACGGTTCATTAATGATACGCTGGTCTTTTATTGATGTAATATGTTTCTGATTGCTGGTGAGCAGGCGGATGTAATCAATCAGCGCCTGACGTAACAGGAGCGTTGACTTTTGTTGCGGATAGGCCTTAAGTAATTCCAACTCGTCGCCGCCATTAGCCAGATAATCGCTTGTTGCAATGGTATAGGTTGCCGTGCTATCTACCGGCAAACCACCGATGCTAATTTCACTGGCTTTATAACCGGATATATTCATGCGTAATCCGGAAACCGGCCAGCCGCCACGTTGTGCTATCCGATTGCATATGCGTATCATATCCTTGCCACTGATTTCGATGACAACCAGATTGTTGTCAAATGGCATCAGCTCATAAATATGACCAACGGTAATGTTGCCCTTGGGTAAAGAGGGCACCCGGAATCCTCCGTTATTCATAAAACATACGTCCACCGGTTTAGCAGTGTAGGATGCGGCAATCTCCCGGTAGGCATCTGCACAAAAATTTCCCAGTGTCCCCTCCGGTTGTTCTTTCAATAATAGGGTATCCGAAATTCCGATTACTTCATTCATGATACTGCTCAGGCTATCTCTGTATGGTGTGATCAGCTGTTCGGCTGTTTCACTTGCATGTAAGCCTTTATAAACCTGATAGCCATAATAGTTATGTTCGGTTAAACGGTACTGGCGACCACAGGCCGTTAGCAGTATAGCTAAAAACAGAATACCCTTAGTAAAATAATTTTTCATGGCTTATCCTTTATACTCGCCATATACACGGCGAAGCGTATCTGCAATTTCGCCCAGGGTACAATAAACCGTTACCGCATCAATTACATATGGCATTATATTTTTCTCTGCTTGTACGGCTTCATGTAAATCGGATAATGCTTTATTAACTAATTCCTGATTGCGTTCGCTACGCAATTTGCCAAGCTTCTTCGACTGTAATTCCCGGATGCTGTCATCCACACGAAACACATTCTTAACCGGTTCTTCCTTTGTAACAAATTTATTTACACCAACAATAATCTTATCGCCCGATTCAATAGCCATCTGATACTCATAAGCACGCTGTGCAATCTGTTCCTGAATATAGCCTTGCTCAATGGCGGCAACCGCTCCGCCCATGGCATCGATGGTATTGATGTATTTACGCGCCGCATCCTTAATTTTTTCGGTGAGCGCCTCAACGAAATACGAACCGCCCAGCGGATCTACTGTTTGCGTAACGCCGCTCTCGTAGGCAATGACCTGTTGCGTGCGCAGTGCAATAGCCGCCGCCTGTTCGGTTGGAAGCGATAAGGCCTCATCATATCCATTGGTATGTAGCGATTGTGTACCCCCCAGCACGGCACTCAACGCCTGCAGTGTTACTCTGGAGATATTATTCATGGGCTGTTGTGCCGTTAACGTGGAGCCACCGGTTTGTGTATGAAAGCGGAGCATCTGAGCCCGCGCATCGGTAGCACCCAGTGAGCGGGTAATCTCGGCCCACATCGTTCGGGCCGCACGAAATTTAGCTACCTCCTCAAATAAATTATTATGCGCATTAAAGAAAAAAGAAATACGTTTTGCAAAGACATTGATATCCAATCCACGTGCAAGTGCTGACTCCAGATAAGCCTTACCATTAGCCAGAGTAAAGGCCAACTCCTGCACAGCATCTGAACCGGCTTCGCGTATATGATAACCCGACACAGAAATCGTATTCCAGTTGGGAACTTCTTTACTGCAGTAGTCAAAAATATCTGTGATCAAACGCATCGATGCTTTAGGCGGATAGATATAGGTGCCTCGTGCCGCATACTCTTTCAGTATGTCATTTTGTATCGTGCCACTTATTTTTTTAAGGTCATAACCATTCTTCTTTGCCAGGGCTATATACAAAGCCAACAAGATATAAGCTGTTGCATTGATGGTCATTGACGTACTGATTTCCTCGAGTGGGATGTCTTTAAGTAGCACCTCCATATCTTCAAGCGAATCAATAGCCACGCCCACCTTACCAACTTCACCTTCCGCCATTGGATGATCGCTGTCGTAACCAATCTGAGTTGGTAAATCGAAGGCCACCGATAAACCCATCGTACCCTGCTTTAATAAGTAATGGTAGCGCTTGTTGGATTCTTCGGCTGTGGAAAAACCGGCATATTGCCTCATGGTCCATAGTTTATCCCGATACATGGTTGGATGAATACCCCGGGTAAATGGAAAGGTGCCCGGCCTCTCAGTCATCGGTAACGGCACACAGTACAAGTCATTTATTTCAATACCGGAGTCGGTGCTTTGTTTTTTGGGCTGATTTGTTACCGGCATAATTGTAGTTTAAAAAATTTTTGAAACTTCTTGCTTGAGCGTATTGAGTGCTTTCTGTGTTGGAATAGCTTGTTCGGTGTTAATGAAATATTCAATTATTCTTCTGCTCAGTTCCTTAGATGGCACCTCAAACGGTATATCCATAGCAATTCGGTTAAAGATGCTGATGAGTTCCTCTTTAACCTGAACAATCATCAGCCAACTATCAGGCGATATATATAATTGCTGTGTCAGATTATGATCAAACTCATTTTTGATATTCTGGATTAGTAACATATGTAATTCGTGCGCAGTCATTTCAGGTTTATTCAGCCGGTATATCAGGTTGTTGGGTGAAATGCGCTCGAGAAACAAAGTCATGCGCTCATAGGCCTGTAATCGTATCGGCAGTGATTCTCTGAAGTATAAGGACCGAATCTCCATGTTCTTTCTCTTATTCTCTGATGCGAGATAGGAGTTCAAGGTATAATAAGAGGCGGCAAAGACGACAAGACCCGGAATAGTGTATTTAAGTACTTCTAAAAAAACTGTAAAATCCATAACAATTTGTGTTGAGGGTAAAAATAATATTAAAGCGTTGCATGACTATTAATTTTATCTTAATACCCACGAAACACCAAGAATAGGTGCTCATCGGTTGCCGGCTAGAGTTCGCACCGCATAATCCGGTTGCTGATGTAACTATTTCAGAATAACCGGGTAATAGTGTCCTTGTATGAATAAAACATGTTGTTTCTTAGTAACGATATGGGCTGTAACTGCTTTAAACCAGTTAAGTGCTCAATCGGTAAGCTCCTCTGTAATTGGAAATGCAGGAGGACAGGAAGGGCCTACAGGTAACACGATACAATTCACCGTAGGTGAACAGGCGGTGGGCAGTTTCAACACCGGCCAACACATGCTCACAGAAGGGTTTCAGCAAAACAACCTGACAATCAGTGCCCTCGATGAACCCACACAACAGCTCCACATTCAAATCTATCCTAACCCTACGGAGTCTACGCTATTTATATCCGGCAAGGAACTTAGTTCGAATACACAGCTGATCCTTTTCGATTTGATTGGCCGTGTGGTTATGATATCCAACAAAAAAGCGGATGATCATACCTTACAACTCGATATATCCTCTTTGACTCAGGGCACCTATGTCATTCAAATTAACGACAACCTAAAACAATACCACTACAAGGTAGTAAAACAATAATTTGATTTAATACAAACACCACCATGCCTTCTAATAGCAACTTCAAATCATTTATTCTCATTTTTTTAGTTACCGGTATTAGTCTGTGTACGATGATTCGTTCAGTCTATAGTCAGGTGCCTATGAAATTTAATTATCAGGCCGTAGCACGAAACGCCGCCGGCGCCCCACTTGTCAATCAGGCCATCGGCATCCGTATCGCCCTGCTTGATGGTGGTGCTTCCGGCAACGCAATGTATATGGAAACACATACCGTCACCAGCAATGCTTATGGCGTATTCAGCTTACCTGTTGGTGGCGGCACCATCGAGCTGGGCACGATGAATGCTGTACCCTGGGGAACGGGCGACATCTGGATGAAAGTAGAAATGGATGCTACAGGCGGAACTAATTTTACCGCAGTTGGCACCACACAATTATTAAGTGTACCCTACGCCATGTATTCCGGCACCGCACTCAATGGTGGTGGCGGCAGTGTGGGCGATAACTGGGGCACTCAAAATGTAATTACCAATATGACCTTAACCGGACAGGGCACAGGAGCCTCACCCCTCGGACTGGCACAACAAAATGCAACGAATGGACAAGTGTTAAAATGGAACGGTTCTGCCTGGACACCCGCCGATGATGCCACTTCAGGATCAGCATCGCTGAGTGCAGGAACCGGAATCAGTATTAACGGT
>BJGO01000037.1 GCA_014190535.1 Bacteroidota bacterium
CAGCATTAGAAGTGGAATCCCTGATGGGCGAGCCTGGTGTGCATACGGCGCATTATGCAGGATCGGGACGTTCTGCATCAGATAACATGAATTTACTTTTAAAGAATCTGGATGGTCATCAACATCGACTGGCACAGTTTCGGACGGTTATCTGTCTGATTTATCAGGGTAAAGAATTTTTATTTGAAGGCATCTGCAAGGGTAGGATTGCAGAGATAAAACAAGGCGATAACGGATTTGGCTATGATCCCATTTTTATTCCTGAAGGTCGTCACGTGTCATTTGCCCGGATGGATCAGGCGGAAAAGAATGCCATTAGTCATCGCACTTTGGCGGCAAGAATGTTAAAAAGGCACTTACTTCATGATTCCGGGACCTAAATTTTATTTACTTTTACGATTCGTCGTGCAACGAATTGTTGTGCACATTGGTCTAAACACCGTTCAACATTGAACAAAGAAATTGCAATTCAGTCAGAAGCCGAACTCATTCGCGGTTGCTTGCAACGGGAACGTAAATGCCAGTGGCTATTGTACCAACGATATGCACCGGTGCTTCTCTCGGTAACGATGCGATACGCTGTTGATAAGCCACAGGCCGAAGACATGTTGCAGGAAACGTTTATTAAGGTGTTTAATCACATTGAATCATTTCGTAGTGAAGGCTCTTTTGAAGGCTGGATGCGTCGTATAGCTGTCCATACCTCCATTGAATGGCTCCGTAAGCATCAATTCATCAGTCAAATGGCTGAGATCGAGACCACTCCCTTAAATCAATTTCAGGAAGATGCGTTTCACAAACTTGCCGCTGATGACCTCATTCGTATGATTCAGGATTTATCACCGGGATACCGGACAGTTTTTAACCTCTATGCCATCGAAGGATATACACATCGGGAAATAGCCGAGATGCTGAATATTTCCGAAGGCACGTCCAAGTCTCAGTTTGCCCGTGCCAGATACATACTTGAAAAACGAATTAATCAGTCACAAAAGATAAATTATGCGGCGGCTGTTCTTTAGCGATACTGATTTTGCGCGATTATTTCGTGATAAACTACGTTCACACAAGGTGCAACCTACGTCAAATCTATGGAGTAGAATTGAATCTGATCTTAACGGAACTAAGAAAGTACGAAATAGGAAAGGAGGCATACTTATCGTTACCGGCACGATTATCATCGCACTGGTTTCAATAGGCTATTTTGTTGAAACAAATCTTAAGCATGAAGCTCAAATTACCAATTCAAACGTAACTTCTGATATAATAAACGCAATTAACCATAGTAATCAGTCCGCAGTAAATAAGCAATATCCAGCGGTTACAGAATCAGATCGGGCAACAGCAATTTCATCGGTAACTCATATATCTAAACAAGAACCGGTATTCATTCAGCTTGAAGAAGATATTGGCGAGCTGTTAGATGTATCGCAGAATATGGATTATAGAAAAAAGCCAAATGAAACCCTTACCAGTCTTCCGTTTCGTTCCCTTCGATTCAATACATTTAATAACCAAGCCAATCACATAATTGAAACTTCATATAGACAAGTTGTGGAGGATAATCCTCTTTTATTAAATAACACTGCGCCAACTAATGCTTGCAACATGGGATGGTATGTTCAACTGGGTGCGTCGTATGGATATTATCGATTACTTACGAATTCCTTTCACAATAATCCGGGCACATCAGTCAAATTCTCTCCGGGATATGTCACAACATTTCAGTTTGGCTATCGACTCAGTAAACGTATTGCTATTCAAACCGGAATATCAGGTATGAGGGCCGAGGTCAATTACGAATCTGTAAATAAGAATAAACGATTTGGCTCATTGGTAAAACGGGACAACTCAATTCAATTTACCTATGCGCAATGTCCGCTATCGATCAAATACAATTTAACCGGTGATTGTAAAAGGACCATTGAATTGCAGGCCGGTTATGTTTTTTCAAGATATATATCGGGTAAATCAATCATCAATACCTTGACGTATAACATTGAGGAGCAGGATATTAAGAAAAATCAGCATGCTGTTACACTCGGTATCGAAGCCGGATCTGCTCTTACCCAAAACCTGTCATTACGTTACGGCATCAGTGCCAGCTGTAACACCTCGATGTTAACCTCTATTGAAAGTGAGCGACTGAATGATCTTTATCGTCCTGTGCCCATGTTCATTGCCGCTAACATTGGCCTTCAGCTACACAAATAAAAAAACCGCTTTTGGAGCGGTTTCTTTAGTATCGGTTAAAAGTAAATATTATTTCACTTTATTCGCTATGGCTTTGAACGCATCGGGTTGATTCATAGCCAGATCAGCAAGAGCCTTACGGTTAAGTTCAATTCCCTTTTCCTTTACAGCATTCATGAATTTGCTGTAAGACATACCTTCCAGACGGGCAGCTGCATTGATACGTTCTATCCACAGAGAGCGGTAATCACGTTTTTTCTGCTTGCGGCCTACATATGCATAAGCTAAGGCTTTGTCAACTGCATTGCGAGCGGTTTCAATATTACTTTTACGGGTTCCGAAGTAACCTTTGGCTAGTTTTAAGACTTTTTTACGGCGTGCTTTTGAGGCAACTCTGTTTTTCGTACGTGGCATAGTATCCTTTTTACTGTCTGATTAAATGGTTAACAGGCGTTTAATTAAACCCTCGTTTGCATCATTAACCATAGCAGGGCGAGATAAACGTGCTTTGCGGGATTTCTTCTTTTTCGTTAAGATGTGATTCTTAAACGCTTTCTTTCTCTTAATTTTACCGGTGCCCGTTACTTTAAAACGCTTCTTAGCACTGGAGTTAGTTTTCATTTTAGGCATAACATTCCAAAAAATTGGAGTGCAAATATAGGATTATTATTTACAGTATCAAGGCTGAATTCAATTATTCCATATGAATTTTATGCGCCTTTAGGTTTTTTGTTGTTGGATTTCGGATTTATGATGATGTTCATACGGTTTCCTTCCAGTTTTGGAAGTGCTTCCAAAGCTCCAAATTCTTTTAGTTGCTCTACAAATTTTAATAGCAGTAACTCACCGCGATCTTTAAATTGTATGGCACGACCTCTGAAGTGAACATAAGCTTTCACTTTAGCGCCCTCTTCCAGAAACTTAATGGCGTGCTTGGTTTTAAATTCAAAATCGTGTTCATCCGTATTGGGTGTAAAGCGGATTTCCTTCATTACATTTTTCTGAGACCGTGCCTTAATCTCCTTTTCTTTCTTTTTCTTGTCATAAAGAAACTTGTTGTAGTCAATTATTTTACAAACCGGTGGAGCGGCATTAGGAGAAATTTCCACCAGATCAACGCCCTGTTCGCGTGCCATCTTCAGGGCAATATCAGTATGATAAACGCCGGGTGTGATATTCTCGCCAACGAGGCGCACCTCGGCTACGTTAATTTCCTGATTAATTCGATGTTCGTTTTCCTGTTTTTTCTTAATAAACTTTGGGTTAATAGCCAATGTAGTTAGGTGTTTGTTGTGTTGAAAATGAATTAGTTAAATATAGCATCAGATTCTGCTTTTATGGAGGCAATAACATCAGATGCGGGCACGGAACCCGAATCGCCGCTTCCTTTTTTACGAACGGATAATGCATTGCTCTCCTGCTCTTTATCGCCTATAATGAGCATGTATGGTATTTTTTTGAGTTCGGCATCCCGTATTTTCTTGCCAATTTTTTCTGAGCGGTCATCAATAGTGCAGCGAATCTCCGATTTTTTAAATTCTTGCAATAGTTTTTTTGCATAATCAAGATGTTTATCGGAAATAGGCAGTAGCGTAGCCTGAACCGGTGCAAGCCATGTTGGGAAGTTCCCGGCGTAGTGTTCAATTAAAAAACCAATAAAACGTTCATGAGTACCAAGTGGCGCTCTGTGAATGATTAAGGGTTGCTGGGTGTCATTTGTTGGTGTGGTAAACTTCAGGTCGAATCGTTTACCCTGAGCAAAGTCAACCTGATTGGTAGCGAGGGTGAACTCTCTGCCAATGGCACTCCAGATCTGTACATCAATTTTTGGTCCGTAGAATGCGGCTTCGTCCGGTACTTCAACATAAGGAATGTTGGACTCAATCAACACATTGCGAACCATATCTTCAGTTTCTTTCCACAATATGGCGTCATCAATATATTTCTGTCCGAGTTTGGCGGGGTCGTGCGTACTGAAACGCATCACATATTTATCGATACCAAAAATGTTAAAGTACTTCAGATACATTTCGTTAACTGCTCTAAACTCGTCACCGAATTGCTCTCTGGTACAATAAATATGGGCATCATTCATTTGTAGTGAACGTACGCGCATCAAACCGAATAACTCGCCGCTTTGCTCATAACGATAGCAGGTGCCATATTCTGCAAGCCTTAGGGGAAGATCTTTGTAACTGCGAGGAACGGCATCAAATATTTTATGATGATGAGGGCAGTTCATTGCTTTCAGATAAAATTTCTGTCCATCAATCTCCATAGGAGGAAACATAGAATCCTGGTAGTATGGAAGATGACCGCTTTTTAGATACATGGACTCTTTTGCAACGTGTGGTGAGCGTACACGATGATAACCGGCATCAAATTCAGTTTTTTTAGCTAGCCGTTCCAGCTGTTCAATGAGTACGCCACCATTAGGAAGCCAAAGTGGCATACCAGGGCCTACATCATCATCGAAGGTGAAAATTTCCAGTTCCTTGCCAAGTTTTCTGTGATCTCGTTTTTTGGCTTCCTCGAGCATCAGCAAGTAATCATCTAAATCCTTTTGTTTGGGAAAGCTGATACCATATATTCGGGTTAATTGTTGGCGTGATTGATCGCCTCGCCAGTATGCACCTGCAATGCTGGTCAGCTTAATCGCCTTGATGTATCCTGTGTTTGGTATGTGCGGGCCACGGCATAAATCAATAAAATTACCCTGCGAGTAAAGGGTAATCGTACCATCCTCAAGCTCGTTAATCAGTTCAACTTTATACTCATCGCCTTTTTCGGTAAAATACAGCAATGCATCTTCCTTCGAAATTTCCTGGCGTTTGTATTCATTATTTCTTGAAGCAAGTTCAAGCATTTTCTTTTCAAGCTTAACCAGGTCTTCATTCTGAAGCGTATTACCCCGCAGATCAACGTCGTAATAGAATCCCTGGTCGAGAGCCGGCCCGATCCCAAATTTTACTCCGGGATAAATAGCCTCAAGGGCTTCAGCCATAAGGTGTGCAGAGGAGTGCCAGTAGGTTGCTTTACCTTCTTTATCCTCCCAGCTGAAAAGTTGTAGGGAGGCACTACTATATATGGATCTCTGCAGATCCCATATCTGATCATTTACCTTGCATACCAGGATTTTTTTTGCCAACCCTTCACTGATTGATTTGGCAATGGCCATGGGTGTTGTACCATTCTCATATTGTCTGACCGTACCATCCGGAAATGTAATATCAATCATTGTTTGTGTATTTATTGTTTGTTGAGTGTATTGAATAAATTCTGTGCCTTATCATTATCGGGGTCCAAAGCTAAACATTGTGTTAAATCCGATTTGGCTAAAACTATCTCACCCAGTTCATATTCACACAGCGCGCGGTAATAATAAGCATCGGCATAAATCGGATTTACCTGAACGGCGTAGTTAAAATATTTTTTTGCCCTGGCAATTGAATCTTCCATAATATATATGAAGCCGATATTAAAAAAGGCATTGGCATTTTGCGGGCTAACCCGTATGAGCTGATTGTAAATCTGTTTTGCTTCCTTGTACCTTTTAGAATCCTGATAAAATTTTGCCTTAGCATAGTATGATTCAGGAACGGTACTATCCAGGCGGATTGCATTGTCAAAATACTGATCTGCCAGTGGCGATTTTTGTGCAGATGCCAAGAGCCCGAGTTGCATGTAGGCATCATAAAAATCCGGTTTGAATTGCAAACTGACTTTAAATTGTTCAATTGCTTTAGCAGTGTCTTTCATTTCTTTATAATTAAGCCCGGCAATAAAATAGGGTTCGAAATTGCTTTTATCCTTGTCTATGAGTTTCTTTACCTGTATCAGAGAGTTTTCGTAGTCTTTGGCATAGAGATAAACTTTTGCAAGCTTGGTTATGGCAATCATATCATAGGGGTCTATGGCCAATATTTTTACCAGGGATTCTTTAGCGCCCTCGGCATAGCCATCAGAAAGCATCATATCAGCCTTAAAGAATAAATAATTTTTGTTTTCAGGATCGAGTGTTATGGCTCGTTCTATATCCTTGTATGCCGGTAGAACTTTTTGCATGCGCATAAATTCCTGTGCCCGTTGAAAGTATAATTCGGGGTTGTCCCTGTCTTCATTGATTTTTTCAGTGATAGCCTTGATTGCAGGGTCATTGAGATACGGGATTAGTAATGAGTCATTTTCTTGTTCGCCGTTTCTGCAAGACGATGAATGCATAGATATCAGCGCAAAGAAGATAATGATGGTACTGGCCAGGAATATGTCTTTAAAATTAAACTGCACGAAACAAAAATAACGCATTACCTATATTGAATGCGCCATTCGTGTGGGTACAAGTTATTCAATCTGCCATCAACGGCATGCACCCATCCCAGAGCGCACTGCTTAAAGGTCAATAGGTAAAGGCCTTTTCTATTTTCAGTATTCGCAAGGGTATGACCCGAAAGAAATAAAAGAGCCTCACGATCAGATACATCAATCTGATTTTCGTAATGTAGTTTATTGCTGAGCGCAAGTGCGGGGTGTGGTTTATATTTTTCAGTGATTCGCCCCAGCGGAATACCTGCTGATTTAACCGGTATATGATTTAATGACGTGAGGATGTTTAATACAGCCGGAGATACGTACCAGGCTTCTCCTTTGTAATTTTCTATGGTCAGCATTTCTGCATCTTTCAAAAAGGGCTTTACCTGGTCGGGTAGTTGTATTGATTTGTATTTATGGCTTTGATTGGAATAGGATAGCAAGCTGTTATGATCAACAACCTTTTGCAATACGGAGATATAAAATCCTTCACTTCTGGTTAAGTGGGGAAAAAATTGAAGGCCAAACGATGTAGATACAATACCTTTATCCTTTGCTTGCAATTTAATTTGCCGAAAGCCGTGATTGAGTATGAGTGACTTCACGACATCATCGTTTTCACTTTGTTCAAAGGTGCACGTACTGTAAATAAGATATCCTCCCGGTTTTAAAGCGTGAATGGCCGACTGTGTAATATCGAGTTGTCTTCGGCTGCAACCTTCAACCGTACTTTTAGACCAGTGTGAAACTGCATCAGGATCTTTTCGGAATAAGCCTTCACCACTGCAAGGCGCATCAATAAGCATTACATCGAATAAGGCGTCACATTGTTCATAGCTCGTTGCATCAGCCTGTGTGATGATGACATTATCATAGCCCCAACGATATATGTTTTGTTGTAAAACTTTGTTTCTTGAAGGTATGATCTCATTACTTACGAGAACACCATTATGATTTAAACAGGATAGCAGGTGAGTCGATTTTCCGCCCGGTGCCGCACACAGGTCGAGTATTATTGGATGGGTAGGCAGTTCCAGGTTATTGAACAGTTGTTCCAAATACATAGATCCCGCTTCCTGCACATAATAGGAACCGGCATGAAACATAGGGTCGTGATGAAAGTGCGGACGGTCTTTTAATATATAGGCCTGAGTACAATAGGGTATGGGTACCTCAAGTTGGAATAGTTTGTTGGGCTTGGAAGGATTTAATCGCACACAAACAGGAGGTTTCTCTGATAAGCAATCCAAATAGGCCTCATAATCCTTTCCAAGAATCGATTGCATGTATAGCACAAAATCTTTGGGGAGTTCTGGCATCTTGATGTAAAGTTGATGAATCTGTATCAGAAAATATTAAGAACTAATTTTGTGCTATGAAAAATAATCTCATACGATTTGTATGCATTATCAGTGTCTGCTTTTGTTTAGGTACAACTAAACTTAATGCACAGGACAACTCATTAATCCTGCCGGGAGAGACCCATTTTAAGTCATTGAAGCAATTAACCTTCGGAGGAGATAATGCCGAAGCCTATTTCAATCGTGATGGGGACTTACTTATTTTTCAGCGTACCGATCACAAAGACTACTTATGCGACCAGATTTTTTCAGGTGCAGTATCAACAGATCCGACGGATACATTTTTCTACAATCTGTTGAGCACCGGTAAGGGACGAACTACCTGCAGTTATTTTGTAAACGACAGCACAATTATATATGCTTCAACGCATCTCACTGCGGATTCATGTCCGCCGGTACCTAACCGGGAGCTTATAAAAAAATATGTATGGCCAATCTATGGATCTTTTGAATTATTTCTGGCCGATTATCAGGGTAATCAACTAAAGCAACTCACCAATAATGAGTATTACGATGCAGAAGCTACAGTTTCTCCCGATGGTAAAACCATATTATTTACATCGAATCGCGACGGCGATCTCGATTTATATACAATGGATATTGAAGGCAAACAGATCAGGCGAATCACAAAAGATTTAGGATACGATGGCGGAGCCTTCTTTTCACCGGATGGCTCCAAGATTGTGTGGCGTGCATCGCGACCAAAAACAGAATCGGAAATTAAGGAATACAAAGATTTGCTGGCTCAGGATCTGGTAGCACCTACCAATATGCATTTATTTATTGCCAATGCTGATGGATCTGACATGAAACAGATCACTAATCTGCCCCGCGCCAGCTGGGCTCCATTTTTTCATCCATCCGGTAAAAAAATAATTTTTGCAAGCAATTATGAGCACGAGCGTGGATTCCCCTTTAATCTGTATCTGATAAATACCGATGGCACCGGGCTTGAAAAGATTACCAATGGGGATACCTTCGACGCATTCCCTATGTTTTCCAGCGACGGTATGTTATTTGTATTTTGCAGTAACCGTAATAATGGCGGCACCAGAGATACCAATATATTCATAGCCGAGTGGTCCGATCAACCGATTAAGAAATAATTTCTATAACATTATGGGTGCTTCGAAGCAATCCAGTTGGGCTTATCGGTAAGATTTATTTGAACATATATTTCATTATACGGATGTATATCCTATTTTTGACGACAATTGTAAGCAGATTAACTATGGAAGGGTATGATTCGGTACTTCAAAACAAACCAACTAGGTAAACTCGAGGAGTTAGAACGTTCGGAAAAAGGATGTTGGATAAATATTTACCCCCCATTTAATCACGATAACCTTAAACAAATTTCCACAGGCTATAATATCCCGATAGATTTCCTTATCGATTCGCTGGATATTGATGAACGGGCACGTTTTGAAAAAGAAGATGATATTAACCTCATCGTTGTTAAAACGCCCTGTGCCAATGAAGATAATGATATTCGTGATGCTAAATACCTGACTATTCCTATAGGTATCATCATCACTCCGGAACTGATTCTTACCATATCTCCTCAGGAGAATCCGGTTATTAATAGTTTTCTTAATAACACCGTCAAGCACTTTAATACACAGGACACCGGCCGTTTCGTAACGCAGATATTTGAACGTAACGTATTTTATTTTCTTTATTTCCTAAAGGAGATTAATCATGAGCGCAATGAATTTGAAAAGGAACTTTACACTTCGATGCGTAATGAGGAATTAACCAAACTCCTTAGTATTGAAAAGTCTTTGGTCTATTTTGTGACATCTCTGCGCACCAATGAATTATTGATGATGAAAATTGAGCGTACCGATTTTCTGAAGGTGGCTCACAATACAGAGATTAAAGAATTCTTTGCTGACGTTTTGGTTGATTACAGTCAGGCTATGGAGATGGCCAATATATATACTAACATTTTGAGTGGCACTATGGATGCATTTGCATCTATCATCTCCAATAATTTAAATGTTGTAGTGAAGCGATTAACTACCGTTACTATTATTCTTATGGTGCCAACATTAGCCGCATCATTTATGGGAATGAATGTAATCGTGCCCGGTGCAAATAGTCCCTGGTCGTTTGTTTACATCGTTGGAATATCACTCCTTGTATGTGTACTCATGTTATGGGTATTTATCCGGCAACGCTGGTTCTGATTTATTTTAATAATGCCCTTAATAATTCATCATCCTCAACCCTGAACACAGGATATATTTTATACATCTTCTCGGCATATTTTGAATTTTCATAGATAAACTGCAACTGCTTATGAGCGTCGTTTGCAAATGATTCATCGGTTTTCTTTTTCTCTTCAAACGCCTGCTTGAGCCCAGGCTCGATTGCCAATATTTCTTTACAAAGTGGTTCAAATACATAGTCAGAGAAATACTCCTTACGTTGCAAAAAAGCGTCAAAGAAGTTCCACGCAAAAAAACTGTCATGGCTTTCGGGTTCAAGCGTCTCAACGAGGTATCTGTTTTGTTGTTGATTGCATTGCACAATGACATCGCCTTTGTAAAGGGGTATGCTTAGGTTAACCGGTGTGCCGGTTTTGATATCGTAATGCATATAGTGTCCTTCTGCGGGTTTATTCAAAGTGTTATAAGATTGAATCGGCACTGCAGGCAATTCGAGGGTAATATCTTTATTTAGGGTATCCATCTGTATGCTATTGGCAATGAGGCATTCAATTACCCGGTCAAAACATTGTGGTATGATGTAAGCAAGTGGTTTTGACTTGTTGGTCTCAATAACATAGTTTGCGTAGAACGGAATATTTTCTTCATAGGGCATCTCTGCGTGATAATGTAATTGTTGCATATTGGTTACTTCACTGCTATCATAGGTTTCTTCATATCCTTTGAATGGTAATTGTTGAATCCTTGTCTCATCCAGTTTCCATCGAACCGCAAATTGTTCCTGATTTATTATCTGCTGATCGGCTTTGCGTTTATTGGAGATAATCTTTTCGGCATCACGAACTCCGATAATCAGAGTATGCAATATAAATGCATAGGTGGCTGATACCCGATCAGCGTATGGTTTGAGCATATGTGTTTCCGGCATAAAACCGATACAATTATGAAGGGCAGCATAACCGGTGCTGTATCTGCCGGTTTCAAGGAAGGATATTATACCGTTTTTTGGTGACTCTTCCTTCGTATTCACGTAAGGTATCATCTCAAATCCTGCTGATTTCATGGCGGAATGCAAATCGGGAATGAGTATCTGTTGTTCATAATCAGCTAAAATATAGGGCAACTTATCCGGATGGGTGGCTATATAGGTCATCACGTATGAGTAATCGGCACCATTACTCACATGAGTATCTATGAATAATTCCGGCCTCCAAGCTGAAAATATCTTATTAAAGGTGATGGCCTCTTTTGAGTCGCATTTAATAAAGTCACGGTTCAGGTCCAGATTTTGCCTGTTGGCTCTGAATCCATAAGCTTCAGGTCCGTGTTGATTAACGCGGGAGGTTTGATTTCTGTTGAGCATACCGCTGATATTGTAGGTAGGAATAATTACAATCACACAACGCTCAAGCAGTTTGCTGTACTCCTTTTTAAACATTACATCCCTGGTATACATCATAGTGGCATCAATTTCGTTGGACTCGCCGGGGTGAATTCCATTATTAATAAATAAGACCAGTTTGTTATTTAGCGTTGCTGACTCTCGCGTGAATTGTTTATCGGCATCAATAATGAATAAATGTATGGGTTTCCCCACACTCGAACTGCCATGTGTTTCCAGTTTACATAATGCTGAATACGTAGTTAGGGTTTGATAATAGTTGATGCACTCTTCGTAGGTACTGGTTTGATTACCGTTTCCCTTTTCAAAAGGTGTTTTTAATGTGTCCATTGGCTGCAGGAGATGTATTAATGAAGTTAGGATAATAAAATACATTACTCCAGATGTTTGATGGTATTACCTAATAGATATTCACCTGAGGTCATTCGCTTCTTGCCTTCTGGCTGTATGTCCATCCATTCTATGAAACCATCTGTAACGGCAATCTGAATATGCTGATCTACACACACAATTTGTTTTATCGTTAGGTTGTGTTGACAGGCTCTGAACTGAACGCGATGTAATTTAATCACCTTACCATCAGCCACAGTAAAAGCCCCTGGAGAAGGCTGTAGGCCTCTGACAAAATTCACAATGTCGGGTCCTTTTTTATACCAGTCTACCCGGCACATCTCCTTGAATATTTTTGGTGCGGGTTTTAGATTTTGGCTGACAACTTGTGGTGTAGTGTGTAGGGTGCCCATTTCGATTTGCTTAACGGTCTCAACCACTAATGCGGCACCCAGATGCATCAGTCGGTCATATAAGGATCCGGTGGTTTCATTTTCAGCAATAGGCGTTCGTTTTTGTAAAATGATTTCGCCGGTGTCGATTTCGTGTTGGAGAAAAAAAGTGGTTACGCCTGTTTCTGTTTCCCCATTAATTATGGCCCAGTGTATGGGTGCGGCTCCCCGGTATTGAGGGAGGAGCGATGCGTGCAGGTTAAATGTACCCAATCGGGGCAGGCGCCATACGATTTCGGGTAACATACGGAAAGCGACAACGATTCCCAGGTCGGGATTAAGTGCTTTCAGGGATTCAATAAATTGTTCATCCTTTAATCGTTCCGGTTGCATTATGTTGAGTCCCTGAGAAGTCGCATATTGTTTAACCGGAGATGGTGTCAGATGCATGCCTCGTCCTGCGGGCCTGTCGGGTGCGGTAATCACGGCAACGATATGTTGCCCCGACTCTACAAGGGCTTTTAGCGAAGCGACCGCAAAATCCGGAGTGCCCATGAAAATGATGCGCATTTTGTGATTCATTATGCCCGGGTCTTATCTAGTGCATAAGAGAAGTCATAAATCAGATCATCGATATGTTCTATGCCAACTGAAATCCGAATCAGGCCGTCGAGGATGCCGTATTGTTCCCGCTGCGCTTTACTCATCTTAACGTGCGACATACTTGCCGGGTGTTGTACAATTGTATCAACAGTTCCCAGCGAAACGGCCAGAGTGGCCAGCTTTAATGAAGCGATAAATTCCTTACTTGCATCAAGGCCGCCGAATAGTTCTATACTCATCATTGCTCCGGCGTGACGCATTTGTTTGTTACATATGGCATGATCAGGATGTGATTGCAAGCCCGGATAATTTACTTTATTAATTGCGGGGTGGGTACTGAAAAATTGAGCCAGTTGCATTGCATTCTCACAGTGCTTCTGCATACGTAATTCAAGAGTCTTCAATCCATTACTTAGTAACCAAGAATCGAATGGGTTGGCATTGTTACCCAGTAATTTCATAACTTCATGGAATCGAGTTTGTTTGTCATCATCTTCATGGAAAACAAGCGCACCGCCAATTGCATTTCCGTGACCGTTCAGGAATTTAGTTGTAGAGTGAACAACATAGTCGACCCCATAACGGAAAGGTTGCTGAAGATAGGGTGTGGCAAAGGTGTTGTCGGCGGCGGTAATGAGATTATATTTTTTTGCTATGGCTGCGAGCGTGTTTAAATCGTAACACGAGAGGGTAGGGTTTGCAGGTGTTTCGATGTACATCATTCTGATGTCGGTTGATGTGTCGAGGATAGCGGATAATTTTTCTGTGTCGTTGAGATCAACCATAACACAATCTATTTGAAGAGGCTTTAAAATTTTATGAATAAACTCATCGGTGCCTCCATATAAATTACCCTGTGTAATTAACTTTTCGCCGGGTTTCAGGCAACTCATTAACAGCGTACTGATGGCACCCATCCCACTGCTGAATAGCATGGTCTTTAACTTGAGTTGATTTCCGTGTTCATTATTGAGTTCAAATGCTTCCAACAACGAAATTTTGTCTGCGGCGTAGTGAAATGTAGGATTGTCCCAACGCGAATAGATATATCCCGGTTCTGTTCCCTGAAACAAATTCATGAGTTGTTCCGGATTGTCGTAGGAAAAAGTAGAGGTTGGGAAAATAGCCTCCATATGACTATGACCAAAGGAAGACTGTTGTTTATTATGAATGCAGACAGTACCGAACGATAGGGTATTTTTTTTCATAGCCGGTAAAACTAACACAAGGATTTCTGTTAACATTCCATCGAAAAATCGGAGTCCGCTACCTGCAGGATATTCATCTTCCTGAGGCACATCATTTCGTAAAGGTCTAAATCAATAGGATGCATCATTAAACGTGGTATTCGGTTGGATAATCCATTAGGATAATTAAAGTAGGGCACTTGTTGTTTAACTGTGTGTAGTTTAGTTATTTTGCTCCACCAAAAAACACGCATGAACAGCGATTTAAGCAGCTATTTCCCTATTGCACTTCAATTTATACTTGCGGCAGGCTTCGTGGGCCTGACCATGTTCGTTACACACGTTGTGGGCCCGAATCTGCGGACTCGAAAAAAGCTGAAACCGTTTGAGAGTGGTATAAACCCCTCAGGTAACGCCCGTCAACCCTTTGCCATCAAATACTTCCTTACCGCAATTCTCTTTGTGCTCTTTGATGTGGAAGTCATCTTCCTTTATCCTTGGGCTATTAATTACCGCGAACTTGGAGTTTATGGAATTTTAACCATGGTTATTTTCCTGGGCTTGCTGTTGAGTGGATTTTTTTACATCATTCGCAAGGGCGCTCTTGATTGGGATCAATAAACTAATGAAACATGTGATTGTTAATGAATAATAAAATAATCAGAAAACTATGTCAGGAATAGCAATACCAAAATCAACCATCGTAGATGCTCCGGAAGGGCTCGCAGGTCCCGGTTTTTTTGCAACCAATCTCGATAAAGCTGTTGGCTATGCCCGCCAGTACAGTATCTGGCCATTGCCCTTTGCTACATCGTGCTGCGGTATTGAGTTTATGGCAACCATGGGGACTACATACGATTTCAGTCGTTTTGGTGCCGAGCGAATCAGTTTTTCTCCCAGACAAGCCGACCTGCTCATGGTTATGGGAACGATAGCCAAAAAAATGGGTCCGGTTTTAAAACAGGTGTACGAGCAGATGAGTGAGCCGCGTTGGGTAATCGCTGTGGGTGCCTGCGCCTCGAGTGGCGGTATTTTCGATACCTATAGCGTTCTTCAGGGCATAGATCAGATTATACCCGTTGATGTATATGTGCCCGGATGTCCTCCACGCCCGGAGCAAATCATCGATGGCTTTATGCGCGTTCAGGAGTTGGTGCGTAATGAGTCGCTTCGCAGAAGAAACTCACCCGAATACAAGAAATTATTGGAATCATACGGAATCAAAACAGACTAATGTCGACCGATACTCTAACAAACGAACACGTATTCAATCGAATAAAGAGTCAGTTCGAGAAATCGATTCATAGTGTTACTGAACCTTGGGGTTTACTGACACTTAATGTTGACCCCTCGAGGATTATTGATATACTTACATTCCTGCGCGATGATACCGAACTGCAATTTATTTTACTTACTGACTTATGCGGCGTGCACTGGCCAGATGATAAGGAGAAGTTTGAAGTCGTTTATCACGTACATAGCCTGATCCACAACTTTCGTATTCGAATCAAAGCGCGAATTGCCGGCGATACACCACACATCAAGTCTGTTGTCGGTGTTTATCCAACGGCAAACTGGATGGAGCGTGAGACCTATGATTTCTATGGAATTCATTTCGACGGCCATCCCAATTTGCGACGCATACTAAATGTTGATGAGATGACGATCTTTCCCTTGCGGAAGGAATACCCGCTCGAGGACAACACCCGCTTGGATAAAAATGATGACATGTTTGGCCGATAAACAATGAACGATGACTCAAGAAAGTAAACACATCCAACTTCAGGACTCGATAGAGAAAGAAACGATCACATTGAACATCGGTCCTACACACCCTGCCACACACGGTGTGTTCCAGAACATTGTAGAAATTGACGGTGAGCGCATCCTTAAAGGGGATTCTACCATAGGATATATACACCGGGCTTTTGAGAAGATTGCCGAACACAGACCTTTTTATCAGGTTACACCCCTCACCGACCGCTTAAATTATTGCTCAGCCCCAATCAACAATATGGGGTGGCATATGACCGTTGAAAAATTACTTGGCATTCAGGTGCCCAAACGTGCGCAGTATTTGCGGGTAATCGTTATGGAACTGGCCCGTATTGCCGATCACCTCATTTGTAATTCCATTCTTGGCGTAGACACCGGAGCCTTCTCCGGATTTCTGTATATGATGCAGGAGCGTGAAAAGATTTATGAGATATGGGAGGAAGTTTGCGGTGCACGTCTTACAACCAACATAGGTCGTGTTGGAGGTATGGAGCGCGACTTTAATGATATTGCTTTTCAGAAGCTTGAGAAATTTTTAAAAGAATTCCCCAAGGCGTTCAAGGAATTTGAAAATCTGTTAGTTAACAATCGGATATTTATTGACAGAACCCGCGGTGCCCTGCCTGTTACACCTGAATTTGCATTAGCCTACGGTTTTACCGGACCTAATTTGCGTGCAGCCGGAGTGGATTACGACGTTCGCGTTATGAATCCGTACTCGGCCTATGAGGACTTTGACTTCATCATACCGGTAGGTACTACCGGCGACACCTACGATCGATTTATGGTGCGTAACGAAGAGGTTTGGCAAAGCCTGAGTATTATCCGTCAAGCTCTGGATAAGCTCCCTCAGGGTCCTTATCATGCAGATGCTCCTGAATATTATCTGCCACCAAAGGTTGAAGTGTATCATAACATGGAAGCCCTCATTTATCATTTTAAAATTGTGATGGGTGAAATCGATGCACCTAAAGGCGAGATCTATCATTCGGTTGAAGGTGCCAATGGTGAACTTGGGTTTTATCTGATCAGTGATGGAGGGCGTGCCGCCTATCGTCTGCACTTCCGCAGACCTTGCTTCATTTATTATCAGGCCTATACCGAAATGGCTAAAGGTGCTCTGATATCAGATGCTATCGTAGCCTTGAGTAGTTTAAATGTTATTGCCGGAGAATTGGATGCTTAAATTTTAATGAATCTATGTTAGCAGTAAAAACAAATAAACCGGTCAATTTTTCTGAATCTGCTCAGGCAAAAGCCAGGGAAATTATGGATCGTTATCCTACGGGTAAGCACAAAAGTGCTATTATTCCGATACTCCATATCGCTCAGGAAGAGAATGAGAACTGGTTGAGTGTAGATACCATGGACTATGTTGCCGGATTGATGAAGATTAAACCGGTAGAAGTTTATGAAGTAGCCACATTTTATAGCATGTTTAATTTAAAGCCGGTGGGCCGTTTTCTTCTTGAAGTTTGCCATACAGGCCCTTGTGCTGTTCGTGGCGCCGAATGGTTGATTGACTATTTGTGCAGTAAACTGAATATAAAACCCGGCGGAACAACAGCGGATAATATGTTCACCGTCAAAGGGGTGGAATGTCTTGGAGCCTGCGGCTACGCTCCGATGATGCAAATTGGCAAATATTATTACGAGCATTTAGATACGCCTGAAAAGGTAGATGCCCTGATAGAGCAACTGCGTAATCGGGTTGATTATAAACACGAAAACTGGGTGGTATAACCATGGGAAAGAAATTACTTACTGAACACATACACGTTCCCGGCATCAATTCTTTTGATGTTTATAAACAACATGGAGGTTATGCCTCGGTGGAGCGGGCGCTTAAACAAATGACTCCGGCAGAAGTCGTTGAGGAAGTTAAGAAATCCGGCCTTCGTGGTCGGGGTGGCGCCGGATTTCCTACAGGCATGAAATGGAGTTTTATCGATAAAAAATCAGGTAAACCCCGTTATCTTGTATGCAATGCCGACGAGTCTGAACCGGGTACGTTCAAAGACCGGTATCTTATGGAAAAAATACCGCATCTGTTGATAGAGGGTATGATTGTATCAAGTTTCGCACTGGAAGCTCATCTCAGTTTCATTTACATACGCGGTGAATACAAGTGGATCTATGAACTACTTTGGAAAGCGGTTAATGAGGCAAAGGCAAATGGTTATTTAGGTCATAATATACTTGGTACCGGCTATCATCTTGATATAGTAGTCCATTGCGGTGCAGGGGCCTACATCTGTGGGGAAGAAACTGCTTTGATAGAATCTTTGGAAGGAAAGCGCGGCAATCCCCGTATCAAACCCCCGTTCCCTGCCATACAGGGCTTATATGGAAACCCAACAGTGGTAAATAATGTGGAATCTATTGCGGCGGTTCCCTGGATCGTAAATCATGGTGGTGAGGCTTATTCAAAATTTGGCGTTGGTCGCAGTGCCGGTACTAAGCTGATTTCTGCCTGTGGAAATATTCGCAAGCCCGGTGTTTATGAAATTGATTTATCATTACCTGTTAAGGAATTTTTATACTCCGATGAATATTGTGGTGGTATGGCAAACGGTAAACGACTTAAAGCCGTGGTTGCGGGCGGCTCTTCTGTTCCTATACTACCTGCTGAACTCTTTTTACAAACAGCCGACGGTAAAGATCGGTTGATGTCTTACGAGTCGTTGAATGAAGGTGGTTTTGCCAGTGGCACGATGCTCGGCTCCGGTGGCTTTATTGTGTACGATGAAGATGCCTGTATTGTGCGTAACACTTGGAATTTTACACGCTTCTATCATCACGAAAGTTGTGGGCAATGCAGTCCTTGTCGTGAGGGTACGGGTTGGATGGAAAAAGTATTACATAACCTGGAAAGTGGACACGGTACATCCGGCGATATAGATCTGCTTTGGGACATACAACGTAAAATTGATGGTAATACCATTTGCCCCTTAGGTGATGCGGCCGCGTGGCCGGTAGCCAGTGCAATCAGGCATTTCAGGGAGGAGTTTGAATGGCACGTTGCAGAACCTGAGTTGAGTCAAAAGCGAAACTACGGACTGCTAAACAGCACTAAAGAAAAATTATATCACACAGAAGCTACAATCGAATCATAAACATGGCATTGATTACAGTAACTATTGATGGTAACGATATACAGGTTGAACCGGGTACGACCATAATGAACGCCGCACGAAAAGTTGGTGGCGATAGTGTACCTCCGGCAATGTGCTATTACACCACCTTGAAGGGAAGTGGAGGTAAATGCCGAGCC
>BJGO01000038.1 GCA_014190535.1 Bacteroidota bacterium
CTGCACATTTGATTACATCAACGTTGTGCTCAATAATAATAACACTATGTCCTTTTTGGATCAACGCAGTGAAGGTTCTGAGTAGTTTATGGATATCGTTAAAATGCAGGCCGGTAGTGGGTTCATCGAATATGAACACTATTGGACTTGTTCCGGAGCCTTTACCCAGAAAGGATGCCAGTTTTACACGTTGTGCTTCACCGCCACTTAAGGTGCTTGATGATTGACCCAATCGGATATACCCTAAGCCAACATCCTGCAAAGGCTTCAGGGAATCAGCTATTGAAATTTCTTCTGAAAAAAAATCAATTGCTTCATTAACACTTAGTTCCAAAACATCAAATATGTTTTTGTTTTTATAGGTGACATCTAAAACCTCATCTTTAAATCGCTTGCCTTTACAAGACTCACAGGTAAGATGAACATCAGCCAGAAACTGCATTTCAACAATAACTTCGCCATCACCTTTGCATGCCTCGCAACGACCGGCCTCAACATTAAACGAAAAATGTTTAGGTAGCAGTCCATTTCGGCGGGCAATCGTTTGATTCGAAAATAATTCTCTTATAGCGTCATATGCTTTAATATAGGTTACCGGATTGCTTCTTGATGACTTACCTAAAGGATTTTGATCAATCATTTCAACCTGAGCAATAGACTTATAGTCGCCACCGAGTTGCCTGAACAAGCCGGTGCTTTCAGTGGTGTTGCCGGTTAATTTTTTCAGTGCGGGGTAAAGTAATTGTTTAACTAATGTTGTTTTGCCTGATCCGCTGACTCCCGTAACAACAGTAATTGTATTGAGCGGGAAACGGACATCAATATTCTTCAGATTATTTTGCTGGCAACCTTCAAGAGAGATATATGAATGACTTTGCCTTCGCGTGATCGGCACCGGTATTTGCTCTCGTTTGCTGAGATAGGCGCCGGTGAGTGATTCAGCATGATGACACAAGGCGTCAAAACTCCCGGTAGCAATAACCTGACCTCCGTGAATACCTGCCTCCGGCCCCATATCAATGATAAAATCAGCTTGCTTCATGATCTCCTCTTCGTGCTCTACCACAAGTACAGTGTTGCCTAAATCTCTCAGTCGTTTCAATACGGTTATTAATCGCCCGGTATCCTTGGGGTGAAGCCCAATGCTGGGTTCATCTAAAATATAGAGCGACGAAGTGAGGTTACTTCCCAGTGTACGCGTGAGATTAATGCGCTGTGTTTCGCCACCTGACAGGGTAGATGAGGACCGGTGCAAGGTCAGATAGCCTAATCCAACATCACACATAAATTGCAGTCGGTTATTTATTTCTAACAAGATCCGTTTGGCAACTTCTTTTTCAAATGGCTTTAGTTGAAGCGAATCAAAGAACGACTTCACCTGCTCTATCGGCCATCCGGTTAACTCACTGATGGACACCCCCTGAAGCTTTACATAATCAGCATCTCTGCGCAGTCGGCTGCCCTGACAATCCGGGCAGACCGTTTTGCCACGGTAACGCGATAACATAACGCGATATTGAATCTTGTATGTTTGTTTTTCTACGTAGTCGAAAAATTTATGGATACCGTCAAAATATTCATTGCCATTCCATAGTATCTGCCGCTCTTCCTCGCTGAGATCCACATAAGACCGATGTATAGGAAAATCAAATTTAGAGGCATTTCGCAACAGATTGTGCCACCACTCACGACCGGCTTCGCCTTTCCAGCAGGATATAGCCCCTTCATACACACTCAAGTTTTTGTCCGGGATAACCAGATGCTCATCTATTCCGAGCACGGAGCCAAAGCCCTCACAACGTTTACAAGCTCCATATGGACTATTGAAGTTAAAAAATTGTGGAGAGGGTATTTCAAAAGAGATACCGTCTGCCTCAAAACGATTCGAGAAGGATAGTAATTGTCCGTTAACAAAAAGGATACACGTACCCTCGCCTTCATAAAAGGCGGATTGAACCGAGTCGGCTATGCGTGAGGCCTGATCATCATCACCATTGTTGCGAATTAACCGGTCAACAACAAGGTAACAAGATGTTTTCTTTAATTTACTTCTTGTGAGCAGTTCATCAATCTTAACTACGTCCCCCTGATACAATATTCTCGAAAATCCCTTTTGAGATAACGTTGTTAATTCCTCTTCAAGTGTTCGTTTACTACTTGGTATAATAGGACTTAGTATATAGAACGAAGTCTCGTTGCTGATTTTTAGTGCCGCATCAACCACATCATTAACCTCGTGCTTTTCAACCTCTGCACCCGAAACCGGCGAAATCGTTTTTCCTATTCGGGCATATAGCAATCGGAGGTAATCAAATAATTCGGTAAGTGAGCCAACGGTTGAGCGAGAACTTCTTGTGCTAACCTTCTGCTCAATTGCAATAGCGGGGCAAAGCCCTTTTATATAGTCTACATCAGGCTTGTTCATTCTAACCAAAAATTGTCGCGCATAGGCCGACAGACTCTCAACATATCGCCTTTGTCCTTCAGCAAATAATGTATCCATACTAAGTGAGGATTTGCCAGAGCCGCTGACGCCAGTTATGACAATTAATTTATTCTTTGGGATCTCCAGGTGGATATTCTTGAGATTATGAACCCGGGCGCCATGTATGGTAATAAGCTGTTCTTTTTCGGAAGAATTATTTGGAGTATTAAAATTTTTTTTTGAAATTTGGTTTGTCATTGAAACAAATAAGTAATTCAATCAGTAAGAGTAAGAAATTTTAAACAAAAAATCAGGCGCCTATATAACCACTTCTACACAAAATAGTTGATCGTTTTTAACCAATCACAAAAAGAAGTGCGCCTTTCAGATTTCAATTTACCGACTCTTCTCATCACCATTAGGTGCTGCTATATTCTTGATATGGTTAGTTCGCACGCTATTAATTCGTTTAATCTGTAAAATAAAAAGAGCCTATCGATAAGACACTCTACACATTTTTCAACTTTAAAACCAACTGTAGAGTTATGCAACAACAACAAAATTTAACCGATCAGGAATTGGTACAACAATACCTGAGTGGTCGCGAACAGGCCTTTGCCGAATTGCTTCGTCGCCACAAAACCAGAGTGTACACCGCTATTTACATGTTTGTACGCGATAAGTACATCGCGGAGGATTTGTTTCAGGAAACCTTTATTAAGGCGGTTAAGAAACTCAACTCTGGCCTTTATAACGATGAAGGTAAGTTCCTTCCTTGGTTGCTACGTATAGCTAATAATTTGTGTATAGACTATTACAGAAAAACCAAGCGAAGCCCTAAGGTTACCAATCCTGATGGATATGATATATTTAGCGTGTTGCCATTCCACGAAACCGGAGCCCAGGAGGCAATTATTAAAAGCGAGGATCAGCGCACGGTTAGAGCTTTGATAGATCAACTGCCACCCGACCAGAAGGAGGTGCTTATTCTGAGGCATTATGCGGATTATAGTTTTAAGGAAATAGCTGAGCTGACCGGGGTAAGCATCAACACTGCTCTGGGGCGCATGCGCTATGCGATTATGAATATGAGGCGCTTGTTTATGGAGCAACAGGTTAACAATGCCAAAGTCGGAATTAATTAAACTGTTTTATTTGTCGCTGCAGGAAATAACATCCTGCAGCGATTTATAAAATAAATCGTTGACGCCATACAATATTTAATTTTTAACTCGTTATTACTAAATAAAAAATTAAACGCATGATTACAAACTATACACACGAACAACTCATCCGCTACATTTACAACGACTGCAACGCTGAAGAGCGTCAATCTATTGGCCGCGCCATTTGTGACAATGCCGAACTGGCAGCAGAGTTTCTGGAGATGAAAGACATATACAACCGCTTAAATAACGAGTATCACGAGCCTTCTCAAACTTCTCTGGATATTATTATGCAACACGTAAGCAGTAAGGTGCATCAGTAATGCCCTATGTATTACTAGAAATACCTAAACGTTTATTATTGTATTCGAAGAAATAATTTTTACAGCTTAAATCTTAACCCGCCACCCCAATAGATTAATCCAAACAAATCGTTATTACTATAATTTAATCCGGTATTGTTCATGGCATAATTCAGAAAGTATGTTTTAATACCACCGCTCATTTGAAACGTAATAGAGGATGTTATAGGTATTTGAAGGTCCGCCATGGGATCAATTATGGGCTGAATCTCAAATATATATTGTGAAATCATACCGGGAAGAGATCCGGGAAACACGCCCCAATAATAACGGGCATAGGGTATGTAATCGGAATAACTAATGCCTATGCCACCTCCAAGTTGAAGTTTAAATAAACGATGATTTATAATTTGTTTTTTGAGCTGAATGGTTAAATCGAGGTGTTTATTAAGGTAAGAGTACTTGTTTATAATATCAGCAGTATAATACTGAATAAACTGTGGTTTGATGCCAATGGATAGGGTTGGTTTTAATTGTTTGTCGAGCAATAAATAAATGGAGCGACCACGTTCAGACCCCGCTCTATCATTAGCATAATAAAATGGTATGCCGCTGTGAAATGTAAATGAGTATTTTGATGGTTCTGTAATACTTTCTTGACCGTGCGTATTATATGATTGTAATGTCATAAAAACGGGTATAATGACAATGATAAGTCTCAATTTCATTTATCTAAAAATACTTTGAAAACAGTTAGTTATAGTGATAAATACCAAGCCAGCCATCCGGGCAATTATGAACAGGTAGATACCAGCCATTAGGAGTGTCTGATAGAGGGATATTCCCCCAAGCAATTAATTTAGCGGTTGAATTTGTCATCCTAAGAGGGAATTTAACATTGAACACCTGAGTATATGGATGCAAGAAAATTGGTGGTGGATATAAGTAAAATATCTTTTTTGAAGCAGGCCAATCATGGTCGTATATTATCAGAGAACAAAAATGATGGTTATAAAAAGGAAACGCTACTGTTGAAGGCAAAATAGAACTGCCTTGCTGCGTCATGTTCTTTGGAATATTATGCCAAGTAGGCACTTGTTGGCCGATTTGATTATCGTAAATATGTAAATTGTCGTAATCATATGTTTCTAATCCGTATTGGAATACATAAGAGTTCCATATATAATGACCATAACGTATTTCCATTCTATTATCGTTATCTAAATCAATAAAGGATTGCACATAAGATATGAAATATTTATCACCGGTCGCAGCCTGTACCTGGGCACCTTCAATAGGATTGCCATTTTCGGGCAAAATGATGGTAGCTGGTATAAATCGGGTATCAAAAATGAAAACAGGACGACTTGTATTCATAGCATGATCTTCGTCAAGAAGGATATACTTTATCTCATTTTCATCATCCTCGTCTATGTATACTCCCCAGATTTGGTCCGCTCCCCCGCTGATTGAATCGTCTAAAATTTCTGATATAGCATACACCGGATTCTTGTCAAAATTGGCACGATCAAAATTGGGAACATAAATAACAACCGTATCCTCGGTATTTCGTTTTCCAGTATTCAGCACCGAATGAATAAATTCATGGTCTTTATCAGCCATTGATTTTACTTTTTTTGCAAGTGCTTGGCTTGCATTTCGGTCTTGTATATAAAGTTCAATTAATTCGACAAATTTTGCATTCTCGACAGTGTTATAGCGTGAATCAGTTGCAATAATATTGCGAAATGATTTTTGAGTAATGGTAAAACAATCGCATTTGTCTGTGGGCTTATGAAACACTTTTTTACATGAAGATAGAACTACACCTAGAAATACGAAAAAAATGATTTTATTTTTCATAATAGTTTATTTTTGTACTAATATATATATATATATATCATAGTGTGCAAGACTATTTGAAAAAAACATTAACAAGATATCAACGCCGATTACTTTTAATGAAGGCAAATAAGTTTCTTTTTTAATATTTATTTAAGAGTCATAGCGCGGTGCGACATTAAACCATAAAAAGGTCATTATTTTTAACCACTAATGACCACCGCAGAACGATTTAGAAATATTCTCCAATATTTTCTGGAGCATAAACCACAGGCCGAAACGGAATTGCAATATGAAAATCCGTTTCAATTGCTGGTAGCTGTTATCCTTTCGGCGCAGTGTACTGATAAACGAGTGAATATGACCACTCCGGCTATTTTTAATAAATATCCCACACCGGAAGATATGGCTGAAGCCACTTTCGATGAATTATTCCCTCTGATAAAATCTATCAGCTATCCTAACAACAAAACCAAGCACTTGATAGGCATGGCGCAAATGCTGGTGCGCGATTTTAATAGTACAGTTCCGGCCGATGTGGAGCAACTGCAAAAACTGCCAGGAGTTGGTCGCAAAACAGCTAATGTTATTGCATCCTGCATTTTTAATCAACCCAAGATGGCTGTGGACACACATGTTTTTCGCGTGTCGGCGCGCCTGGGTTTAACTCGCGGCGCAAAAACGCCCCTGCAAACCGAGCAGCAATTGATTAAACATATACCCGAAGAGCTCATTCCTCTGGCACACCACTGGTTGATTTTACACGGAAGGTATGTATGCCTGGCGCGCAATCCTCAATGTTGGGAATGCGGCATTAGGGAATGGTGTAAGTATTATGAGAAAGAGCAAAAGAGGGCAGCTGCTAAACCAATCGTTCGTAAAACCAAAGGTTAACAGCGATCGTTTTTTTGGTTTAGAGAAATAAATTTAAAAACTAAAATAATTAGCAAAATAAATTCTTATGTTTGCTGACGCATTTCAAAAAAAAGCGGACATTTAATTCATCAAATTCATTCTTAACATTTAAAACAAACATCTTATGCCTAACTATCAAACCGAGAAGCTAAAAGCGCTCAAGTTAACCATAGAAAAAATAGATAAACAATTTGGCAAAGGCACTATAATGAAGCTTGGTGATAGTGCCATTGAACCTCTTGAGGCGATAAGCACAGGTTCACTAGGACTTGATCTTGCCCTTGGTATTGGCGGATTTCCCAAAGGACGCATAATTGAAATCTACGGACCTGAGTCGTCCGGTAAAACAACGTTGGCTATTCATGCCATTGCAGAGGCTCAAAAGAAAGGGGGAATAGCGGCATTCATTGATGCGGAACACGCATTTGATAAATTATATGCTCAAAAGCTGGGCGTTGATGTTGAAAATCTTCTGATATCGCAACCGGACAATGGTGAGCAAGCCCTGGAAATTGCTGATAATCTAATTCGCTCCGGTGCAATTGATATCATCGTTATTGACTCTGTGGCAGCTTTAGTACCTAAAGGAGAGATTGAAGGTGAGATGGGCGACAGTAAGATGGGTCTTCAGGCACGATTGATGAGTCAGGCACTTCGTAAACTCACCGGAACAATCAATAAAACAAATTGCTGTTGCATTTTTATCAATCAGCTTCGTGAAAAGATTGGGGTTATGTTTGGCAATCCTGAAACAACAACCGGCGGTAATGCGCTTAAGTTTTATTCTTCGGTTCGTTTAGACATTCGCCGCACCGGACAAATTAAAGAAGGCGATGATGTTATGGGTAATCGCGTGAAGGTAAAGGTGGTTAAAAATAAAGTAGCTCCACCTTTCCGTATAGCAGAGTTTGATATTATGTATGGCGAAGGAATATCTAAAGTTGGGGAGATTATTGATTTGGCAGTGGAACATGAAATCATCCAAAAGAGTGGTTCCTGGTTTAGCTACGAGGGGGCAAAGTTAGGTCAGGGCAGAGATGCCGTGAAACAACTCTTGTCGGATAATCTTGAGATGTCTGAAGAGATAGAAAAGAAAATAAAAAATAAGTTAATGAACAATTTAACAGCTCCACCTGCAGGAGAAAATAAAGAATAGATTTTTTGAAATAGTTCAATCTTTAGTAGTGAAAGGCTCCGGGTAATCGGGGCCTTTTTTTATTAACTAAATCGTCATTAATCTGTTGAGTAATTTGTCAGGACCACAGATTTACTTAGATACTTTTGCTAAAGATGCATTCAGAAATACCTCATCAACTCATACGCCGGTGGTTAATACTCGGATTAATAATGATTTTCTTTCAAATTATTATCGGTGGGATAACGAGGCTAACCGGATCGGGGCTAAGTATAACAGAATGGGATGTTATTATGGGTAGTTTTCCCCCAATTCAGGAGAACGATTGGCTGGTATTATTTGATAAGTATAAACAGTTTCCTCAGTACAAAATCATGAACACGGAAATGAACCTATCCGGATTCAAAACTATTTTTTGGTGGGAATATATCCATCGCCTTTGGGCTCGCTTGTTTGCGCTGGTTTTCATAATACCCTTTATCTATTTTATTTATAAAAAATGGTTAAATAATAAGTTGATCGTTCATCTGTCCCTTTTGTTCATACTAGGGGGCGCACAAGGACTTATTGGATGGATTATGGTTAAAAGCGGATTAAAAGATAACCCTTGGGTTAATCCGCTTAACTTAAGTTTTCATTTAATGATGGCATTATTCGTTTATGCTTATTTGTTGCAAATTGTATCGAGCTATAGGCGCATAAAGCTATCATCGCCCGGCGTGCAATTTATTCCACAATTAAATCTTCTTATTGGCTTACTGACACTTCAGATTTTTTATGGAGCATTAATGGCAGGCCATAAGGCCGCCCTATTTTATCCAACATGGCCAACAATTGGAAGCGAGTGGATTCCTTCAGCCATGAATACCTATACACCGGCATGGCTAAATCTGTTTGAAAATAAAGCGCTCATTCATTTTATTCACCGAGGCTTAGCATATATACTGGTTATCGCTTTTATTGCCTTCTGGTTTCATTATCGCAACCTTATTATTTCTGAGTTACGTAATTGGTTACAGGCCGTTCCTATTCTTGTCCTTGTGCAAGTGCTACTCGGTATCATCACGGTCATCAGTTCACTGGGGCACATACCTGCCTTATGGGGCGTACTTCATCAGGCCACTGCAATACTTTTGTTGACTGTAATGTTGTATTTACGGTTCTCTACAGCTAAAAAAGCCTAGGGTTTATATTTCGAATCTGTAAGTACTTGTTGAGCATCGTTATTATTCATCAGGTCTAATAGGGTTACTTTATCCTTTTTGGCACCATATCGCTCTACAATACGATACCCCAGCCATGATCCGATATTGCCGGGCGCCTCCTCGGGCATACCGCTTGTTGTGGGGGCCTCATTAACATATTTGCTGAATACCAAAGGATCATTTTCATAAAGAAGTTTATTTTTAATAAAATATTTCCATATCTCTGCTTCATTCAAATCAAGCCAGGTAAGCGTTTTTTCACTATATCCAAAGATTAATGAATCCGGGGTGTCCGGTAATAACTTCTTCATCGCATATAATACCTTACCATTATAAACCATAACGTCGAGCAGATTACCGCCCTTTTTGGTGTATTCAAAATTGCCGGTTAGCCATACGTTGATGGCGTTGGGTACAATATAAGGTTTGTCGAACTTGCGTATTTTATATTGAGGAAAATAATCGGGGAAGTACCGATAAAAACTAAATGAAGAGCCCATATACCCATCAAGTCCTATGGCCAGAAATTCTGTGTCGATGTTAAAACAAAATGGAGGACCGCCGATATAGGTAATTACTCTTGGACTTGGTAAGTCGCGAAAATAATATCGCGCATATTTGAAGGCGTCTGTTAAATCTTGATGCAACCAAGCTAAATCGGCATACTTAAGCTGAACAGTATCAAACAACCCTAATACATCAGGATGTTGAAGGAAACGAAGCAGGGTGTCTTTAGATATTGTTGAGTCATTGGCATCAATAATTCCAATAATTTCACGGAGATACAGTGGGAGAAAATCCTGATACTTGTCTTCCAGTTTGTGAACATAGTCGTCGTAGTTTAACGTATCTGCCCGAAACAAGTCCTGTTCAAAGCGATCAAATCGAAGTTGTATGTCGATACTCGCGGTATCCGGTTTATTACTCTGGCAAGCGCTTAAGAAAAAGAGTGCCAGACCAATGCAAACTAAACAATAGCGGATCAACTTAGACACCTTTGAAATTAGGTTTACGTTTTTCCAGAAACGCCTGCACACCTTCTTTATTATCAGCGCTATTTCCCGCTATTTCCTGACAATATGCTTCATAATCAAGCATCGTTTCAAGGTCGGAATATGTTGACCGATTCAGCATTTTCTTCATAAGACCTATTGCTTTTGTAGGTGCGGTGGCATAATAGCCGGCTATTTGATTCAGGTTTTCATCAAGTTCATCGTGTCTGACAACTTTATTTACGATACCATAGTGCGCGGCCTCTTGTGCCGTTATTTTGCTTCCCATTGTTGCCCATTCGAACGCTTTATTGGAGCCAACCAGTCGCGGCAGAAAGTAGGATGAGCCGGAATCGAGCACCAGGCCTACATTTATAAAAACCTCTATTAAAGAGGCTTGCTCCGATGCAATGATTAAGTCGCAGGCAAGTGCAAGTGAGCAGCCTGCACCGGCGGCCACACCATTAAGCTTACAAATAATTGGCTTCGGCATATTTCGCATGGTGCGTATGATGGGATTATAGCGCTTATGAAGGGATTCCATAAAACTGCGATTCCCTGCGGCGGCGGCCGCCTTTAAATCCTGACCGCTACAAAATGCTTTGCCCGATCCGGTTATGACAATAACCCGAACACTTACATCTTTATCAACTTGTTTGAGCGCATCCTGCATTTCAAAACTCATCTCATCATTGAATGCATTAAATACATTAGGGCGATTCAGCGTTATGGTTGCCACTCCGTTATTATGTTCAACCAAAAGATTCTTGTACATGATCTGTGTGATTTTTGTTTAATCCGATTGCTAAAATAAATGAATGATCACATTCGCATTGAAAATAAAAAAGCCGGCAGTGGCCGGCTTGAATCTATGATGAATGGTGATAAGGGCTATTTCTTTACTTTGATAGAACAGCCAATCGCTTTGGTATAGTTAACCTCAACTTTATTTCCTGCAATTAGGGCATCAACTGCATTTTCAACATATCTCTTCTTTACAGCACTCGCATCTTCATAGTTATCATCAATAGCTCCAATATATTCTACCACCATGCCCTTAGGGTTGCGACGAACTATATAAACGTGTGGTGTGCGCTGTGCGCCGAATTTTGGAAACACTTTTTGGCCATCATCAAAGAGGTACGGAAAGTTGAATGCTTTCTCTTTATGACGCTCCTGCATTTTTTCATAACTGTCGCCCGGTTGCACCTGAGGATCATTTGGGTTTATTGCAATTACAGGATAGCCTAAAGAATTATATTTATTATTTAGTGCTATTATACGGTCCTCATAGGCTATGGAGTAAGGACAGTGATTACAAGTGAAAATGATGATAAATCCAAACGACTCGGGGAATGTTGATAAAGAAACAAGTCGACCATCAACATTTTTAAGTGAAAAATCTTCAATGTAATCACCTACCTGATATCCGGTTGGGGTCGTGTTTTGTGCTTTAATAATGGTGAAGAAACACAATAGAGCAAAAAGAAGGGTTAGTTTTTTCATAGTTCTGTTTAATTATTAATTAAGAAAATTTTTAACTTCTGATACCAGTTCCTCATAGGTAAACGGATGAGGATAAAACTGTCTTTTGTTTTTGGAATAGATTAGGGTAGCAGGAATGGTTCCTTCCCAGTTTTTGTCCATCAGGGGAATCCATCGATTCATATCGGGATCGCTGAGCACGACGGTCTTTGTGGTTATTTTACGGCTCTGAAGGAAAGGTATTAATGCATAAGTAATTTTTGATTGCATATCCAGGCTAACCAAAATCAGTTTTACTTTCGTATTCAGATAATCCTGTTCGAATCGGATAAACTCGGGTAATTCTTCAACGCAGGGAACACACCAGGTTGCCCAAAGATTAATAACAAATACTGAATCACTGTTTGTTTGTAAAAGAGGTTGTAACCCATCGAAGTTGTATACCGGGATTGCATATGTTCCACTTTGTATCAATGTATCGGCCTTCGTTTGAGCCCAAACCGGGGTTGAAAAGAGTCCTATCAGTAGAATGAATACATACTTCACCAAATCAAATTTACTATACCATTTTCGGAATTACTGAACAAATGTTAAAAAAATACTTCAGCCTTCCTTTTTCGCCCGAATCATTCAAACACCGCTTATATACCAATTTCAATCATTTAGGCCTATGGAATAATATTATCAAAAATACTAGCCTAAAGATTTCAAATCCTCAATCGGTTTTATATTTTTGAATGCGGTTACTAGCTATGATAAATATTATTTTGTTTGGTCCTCCGGGCAGTGGAAAGGGTACTCAGGCAGTCATGCTTAAGGAAAAATATGCCTTGCTTCATATTTCTACAGGCGATATTTTCCGAAGCGAGATTGGCAATAAAACAGTATTGGGGATGGAAGCCAAGCGATATATGGATGAAGGCAAGTTGGTGCCTGATGAGGTAACCATAAATATGTTGGTTGGCTTTGTAGACAGTAACTACAGGGCCGGATTGCACAAAGGAATCATTTTCGATGGCTTTCCAAGAACCATTCCTCAGGCGGAAGCACTGGATGATATTATGGCAAAGCGCAACACTCCGGTAACTAAGGTGTTGTCGCTTGAGGTTAAAGACGAATTATTGATTCAGCGCATTATGCAGCGCGGCCTTACCAGTGGCCGAGTTGATGACTCCACTGAGTCAACCATTCGCAAACGACTCGAGGTATATTACAATCAGACTGCTCCACTACAGGGCTATTATACCCTACAAGATAAATTCATATCATTAAATGGAGAAGGAAGCATTCAGGAAGTGTTTGAACTGCTGAGTCGGCAGATGGATTTGACTCTTGCCTAGTCGTTTCTCTTTCTTAATAATCGCGCTATATCACGGTGATGTTTATTGGGCACATTAGTCCAAAAGGGCTCTTGGGCCAGTTCAAAATCTTTGAAGTCAAATCCGGGGCTTACTGTACAACCAACGAGGGCAAAGCCGCTTTGGTTTTTTATTTCAGATGCAAACCAGTTGCCCGCCTTAACCATATACTGCGGATTACAAAGGGGCAGGGTATTATTCAACTCCGTTACTTTATAGTTATTGTTATGATCGATCTCATGAACCAATAAAGGTGCCGTTCCAAAATAATAATGCCACATTTCATCTGACTTAATTCGATGCCAGGAAGAGAAATATTGATCAACTAGTAAGAAGTATATGCCGGTATAATAGGTTCTGGAAGCATTTTGAAAACAGTTGTCGTTAAAAATGGCTTCATTTTCAGAGCGATACGTTTCTCTGTAGTATCCTCCTTCGGGGTGTGGTTTCAAATTGAGATAAGTAATGATATCATTTACATTCATGTAGCGAATATATCACTATGCATTAAATCTTGTTCATAACCCATTCAACTGGTGGGACTCGGTTTTATTATGTTTACGGTGCTATGGATTTGGTTTTTACAATTCAGTGACAAACTAACACTCACTTTTTTTCAAGGTGATTCGTTAATAGAATAAATACCAATTCGATGGCGTCAATAATTTTTAACTATATGCCCATGACTATGCAACGAATTATAGCAACACTTCTCAGGAAACTTTATATCAGTTTACTGACGTTCTAAAAATAAAAAACCCCCGAAGTCTTTCAACATCCGGGGGTCTTACTCACCCAAACCCTTTTTAGGGATTATTTTGATACAGCCAACTTGTAGCTGTTTACTGTTTTACCGTTAGTCACTCTAACCTGATAGATACCGTTTGTGATATTATCCAGTGAAAATGTTCTGTACATATTACCATCTATGACACCTAAATCGGAAATAAGTTTACCGGAAAGGTCAAATAATTGTGCAGTTAACATATCATTGCTTTGGTTGTTGATGGCAACAAACTCAGAAGCAGGATTAGGATAAACATTAACATTAGCCAATGAAGGGCTGTAAGCTGATACTGTGGTTACATCAGGCAGCGCGATAACTGTTCCGTTAGGTAAACAAGCATACAGACCGAAAGCAGGTCCATTCTGATTGGCAGATGGTGTAAGAAATCCACTTGCAAATACAACAGCCGCCGCACCTTGAGCGGTTGTTAAGGGAGCACTGTATTTTTTAACAACTGTGTTATTATCGTTGCCCGGAGTAATAACTAAAGTGTAAGTAACCGGGTCAACTTCGATATACGGGGTGATATCGCCATATTTTGCGTCATTAACAATTGGTGTTGTAACACCTTGCACAAGTACATCAACTGTTGGTGCATCGGTAGAACCGTGTACTACTTTAACATCTACTTTAGTTGCATTCGTTGCGGCTGTTTGTGCATTTGTATCTAGCCAAATGGTGAAAGCGGTGCTCTCTCCATCTGGGTTGTTAGCAAAGCTCATCGGCATAACTACACCATTAGCAATAGCAACGTTCTTGCTGTTTGGCGCCAAGTTAATGGGGAATGTTGCCAAAGCATCAGATACAGATGTAGAAGTTGATGGAGCAACAGCAATGCTGTGGTCTACACCGGCTTCAAGTGTAACGAAAGGAGTAGCTGAGCGGAAAGCAAAGTTGTCTAGTAATAATGCGCCGTTGAGATAAATATCAACGCTGGCCGCAAGTGGATCAGCGGCATTATGAATGATTTGAATTGAAGCCGAGTCGGCTGCTGCAACCACTTCAGGTAATTCAATAACGGTACCATTAGGAAGACAAGCAAATAACCCAAAAGCGGGGCCATTCTGATTAGCAGACGGTGTAAGAAATCCGCTAGCAAACACAACAACTGCCGCGCCTTGAGCGGTTGTGAGTGGCGCAGTGTATTTTTTTACAACAGTATTGTTATCATTACCGGGAGTCACAACCAGTGTGTAGGTGAGTGGATCAACTTCGATATAGTTCGTGATATCCCCGTACTTAGCGTTGTCTACAATGGGGGTAGTTACACCCTCAACAAGTACGTCAACCGTTGGCGCATCGGTAGAACCGTGTACAACTTTAACATCTACTTTACTTGGGTTAATTGCTGAAGTTTGTCCAGTTGTATTTAACCAAATAGTAAATGCCGTATTCTCAGAATCCGGATTCGCAGCGAAGCCTGACGGAGCCAAAACGCCATTAGCAATAGCAACGTTCTTGCTGTTTGGCGCCAAGTTAATGGGGAATGTTTCCAAAGCATCAGATACAGATGTAGAAGTTGATGGAGCAACAGCAATGCTGTGATCGACACCGGCTTCAAGCGTTACAAACGGAGTTGCAGCGCGGAAGGCGAAATCGTTAAGTAACAGTGTTCCGTTTAAATAAATATCAACAGAAGCAGCTGCAGGATCAGCGGCATTGTGGATAATTTGGATAGATGCTGAATCAACAGCTGTTTGTGCTTTGAGGCTGTGTGCACCGATAAGGCACATGGCCAAGAATGTAAAAATTGTTTTTTGCATGATAGGTTATTTTGACACATATAACCATACACATAGCAATTTGTTTAATTCATTGCTAAAAAAAGTAATTTTTTTTTGACAAACGCAGATATCAGCGAAAATTATTCATAACCGGAGTATTTCTCCTTCCAAAGCTGATGAAACGATTTTTTTGCTACCACAGGAAGGCTGCGACTTTTGCCCCAGGAATTTTTAAATAGATTGCTTAGCATAAAATTTTTAATACCGCTTCCGCCCTTATTCATAAGCGAACGATTCATCATGGCCATTTTCCATACCTGCCAACCCATTTTCTCGGTGCGCTTATAGTGGCCATCCTTCACTGCATCCTTTCTGTTTATGACCAATAAGTTGTGCAGGTTGATTCGCATAGGACATACTTCGGTACAGTTGCCACAAAGCGAAGAGGCATTACTGAGGTGCTTAAACTGCTCCATCCCCTTAAAATGTGGAGTAATTACCGAGCCAATGGGGCCGGTGTATGTGGTTTGATATGAAAAGCCACCTATGCTTTTATAAATAGGACAGGCATTCAGGCAGGCGCCACAGCGAATACAGTACAACGCCTCACGTTGGTCGGTTTCAGCAAGTAGATTTGTTCTGCCATTATCTAATAATATGACATACATCTCTTCAGGGCCATCTGGTTCATTTTCTTGTCTTGGGCCCGTGATGATTGAGTTGTATACCGTAATATTTTGTCCGGTGCCGTGAGTAGCCAATAGGGGCAGGAATAATTGCAAATCATTTATTGAGGGTAGTATTTTTTCTATGCCAACGATTGCAATATGAATTTTTGGAAACGTTATGGAGAGGCGGGCATTGCCTTCATTCTCTGTTACTACAATAGCGCCGGGGTCTGCCAATAGAAAGTTGCCTCCTGTTATGCCTACTTCGGCACGCAAATATTTTTCGCGCAGATTTTTTCGTGCCACCATGGTCATTTCCTGTGGGGTGAGGTTTAACGGTGTGCCCAACTTTTCATGAAACACACGCGCCACATCTTCCTTGCTCTTATGCATAGCCGGTGTAACAATGTGGAATGGCGGCTCACCATCAAGCTGCTGAATGTATTCACCTAAGTCCGTTTCCACCACTTCAATTCCCAACTTTTCGAGAAACTGATTTAAATGGACTTCTTCGGTAGTCATCGACTTTGACTTAACCACAGATGTAGCGTTGGCTTTTCGTACTATGGTTTCTATTTCCCGCAGCGCCTCATCAGCGGTCTCCGCCCAAATCACTTTTCCGCCTCGGCGAGAGAAATTAGCTTCAAAGTCGAGCAGGTATTTCTCAAGGCTTTCAATGGTTTTCCACTTGATGTTTTTAGCACGCTGGCTGGCAGTTTCCATATCAGAAAACTGCTTAACCCCTTTCTCAACGGTTTGTGCATACTTGGTTATGTTGAACTTCAACTTACGCTGCAATTCCACATCCTTCGATGTTTGCTCCGAGGCACTGATAAACGATTGATTGGCGTTTCCCATAGAATTTCGTTAGAACAAATGTAGAACAGCGCACTCATTCTTTTAACTCGCACCACATATTTCTTTTAACATTATATGGTGTTGATTGATTTAGCGTGCCGGATAGATGAATCAGACATCATCTTAATTTCTTGGAATTAATACCTGATTTTGTACACGCTGTTCTGTTCGTTATTAAAGACCATTTCAAAATGGTCGGGCAGTTTATGAACCAGATCTATTAGCAAATGACCACTTGGAATAACATAGCTTACCCCTTGGTTGCGACAAAAGTCAAGCAACTCTTGAGGTTTTTCTACCCAATGGGGTACTATTCCTATTCTACCGGTATACAAATGAATAGCCCTCGGCTTTTCGCACATGAAGATAGCATCTTCAGAGGAACTGCTAAGGATATATGCAAATAACTCCTGATTTTTTGGTTCCTGAATACCGTAAGCTATAGTCTTGAAGTTTGCTTGTTTATACTGAACTATATATAAGAATGCAACAATAAAAATCAGGATAAACGATATGCCTGCTTTTAACAATCGGCTATTTAGTTTTTGAATTAATACTAAAACATAATAAATACCGAAAGGCATAAATGGGATCAAATACCTGAACCCCTGATACCCCGGAAAAGCTATTAATATGATTACATAGCAGGCGAAGTACAATTCAACAATCGTAATCTTATGGCGAATCACAAAACAATAACCCGCAAATAAGAGCAGGCAAGTCATCAACCCCATTAAGCGGGCGGTATCGGCATAAGGGCCTATTTCGCCCCAAAACTCAGCAATGCAGTGAAAATAGTTATACGCTTGTTTTGACACAGTAGCCAGTATTAATGGCCCGTTCATCCACCCATAATAGAGGTTGACCATGTACAAGAAACTATTATCGAATCCCAAAAACAATTTTTCTAAACAGAGGCCAGATATAAAACCACCGGTAATCAGTAGTAAAGGTCGAATGCCTATTCTACGATATTCAATTAAACTCCAGCTCCACAAAGCAGGCAAAAGACATATGCCTAGCGTTCGCACACAACAAGTCCAATAGATCAGAGCACCCAAGGTAATAGCCGTCAGAACTTTGATGTCCGACTTCACATATTTTTCCAAAACAATAAAGCAGATCATTAACCAACAAAAGAATAAATAGTCGGAAAGGATATTGTCTTTGTAGTCCCAGTAAAATGGGTTCAACCCAATCATAGAAATAACGAGTAAGGCGAGCCACCATTCCAGGCGCTTGTTGGAAATGAGCCAGTAATAAACGAGCCCAAGCGCTATTCCCAACAAAAAAATATTAAATACTTTGTATGGGTAAAAATCAATACCAAAAAGAGCGTAGAGGGGAAGTATGGTAAGCGGATAGCCAATGGGATACTGGCGAGGGGCATATACCGGAGTATTCGGATTAAATATAAATTGTGGATCTCCATACTGCTTACATTCCGCCAGATTACGGGCATGTTGCAGATACATACTGAAGTCATCGCCCCAGGGTTGCCCGTCTCTTATGGTGAGCAGATGAAAACTGATAATGCCCGCTATAAGGCAAACCGGAATAAGAATCTTAAATGCTATTAATGAGCTCAATCAAACAAAATTAAATAAACTATAAAGCAAGCACCAGCCTATTGCCATAAAGACTCATTACTTATCCGATCTCCTTCATCGG
>BJGO01000039.1 GCA_014190535.1 Bacteroidota bacterium
GGCCGATTTCCTTGATGTGGTGAAGCAGGTAAAGGAAAAACTTGGTGCCAACCTGGTTCCATTACAATTACCTATAGGTGCTGAAGATACCTTCAAAGGCGTTGTTGACCTGGTATTGAATAAGGCCATTGTTTGGGACGACAGCACGCAAGGTATGACCTATCAGGAAATACCGATTCCTGAAGATATGCAGGAAGAAGTGGTTAAATGGCGCACAAACCTTATCGAAGCCGTTGCTGAATATGATGACAAAATCATGGAGAAATACTTTGAAGATCCAAATTCAATCTCCGTTGATGAAATCCGTACGGCAATCCGCAAAGCAGTAATCGATATAGCCATCATCCCGATGATGTGCGGTTCATCATTCAAAAACAAAGGAGTACAAGCAGCTCTGGATGCTGTGGTACAGTATCTGCCATCGCCACTCGATATTGAGGCAGTAACCGGTACAAACCCGAATACAGAAGAAGAAATTAAACGTAAGCCGGATTCTAAAGAGCCATTTACTTCACTGGCCTTTAAAATCATGACGGATCCTTTCGTAGGTCGTCTGGCGTTTTTCCGCGTATATGCCGGAGCACTGGATGCCGGTTCATACGTACTGAATACCCGTAGCGGAAAGAAAGAGCGTATATCCCGTATTTTCCAGATGCATGCCAACAAACAAAATCCAATAGACCGAATAGAAGCCGGCGACATAGGTGCGGCAGTTGGTTTTAAGGAGATCAAAACAGGTGATACCCTGTGTGATGAGAATAACCCGATCGTACTTGAAAGTATCAAGTTCCCTGATCCGGTAATCTCGATAGCTATTGAAGCTAAAACACAGGCCGACGTTGACAAACTTGGCGTTGCCTTATCCAAATTGGCTGAAGAGGATCCTACCTTCAAGGTGAAGACCGATGAAGATACCGGACAAACCATCATCAGTGGTATGGGTGAGCTTCACCTCGAAATTATCGTTGACCGTTTGAAACGGGAGTTCAAGGTTGAGTGTAATCAGGGTGCACCTCAGGTATCCTACAAGGAAACCATTACCCAACTTATCGAACACCGCGAACTGTTTAAGAAACAGTCGGGCGGTCGGGGTAAGTTCGCAGATATCCACGTACGCATCAGCCCTGTTGACGAAGGCCAGAAAGGGTTACAGTTTGTTAACGAAATTTTTGGTGGTGCCATACCACGTGAATTTATTCCTGCCGTGCAGAAAGGTTTCGAAGCGGCAATGTCGAATGGTGTCCTTGCCGGTTATCCGATAGAAAATCTTAAGGTGGTGCTCTATGACGGTTCTTACCATAACGTGGACTCGGATCAGATGTCGTTTGAACTTTGTGCAAAATATGCGTTCCGTGAAGCGTGTTTGAAAGCCAGGCCGATTATCCTGGAACCTATCATGAAAGTTGAAGTTGTATCTCCCGAAGAATACACCGGTGACGTTGTAGGTGATTTGAATCGTCGTCGTGGTCAGATGGAAAGTATGGAGATGAAGAGTAATGCACAGATTATAAAAGCCAAGGTGCCACTTTCTGAGATGTTTGGTTACGTAACCCAATTGCGTACAATCACATCCGGTCGTGCTACCAGCATTATGGAATTCTCTCATTATGCACCGGCTCCAAACAACATACAGGAAGAGGTTATTGCGAAGGCTAAAGGCCGCGTAAAAGCCATTGAATAAAAAAGTAGATGTGTTTTCAATAGTTCAAACCCCTTTCCCGGTAACTCGGGAGGGGGTTTGTAATTTAATGGGCTGATTATTATTTTCAATAATTCGCTCCCGGCTATATTGTACTTGTGGTGTGTGTTATTTTATTCCGGTTAATCTTGATTAATATAGGGGCGGTTATCGATTCATATTCAATTCATAGTCGATTGCAAGCGGTTGAAGTTCTCTATTGAATTACATCTACCACCATACTTTGGATGATCGGAATCATTGTCGTGTTAGCGAGAGGGTACTTAATAGGCATCGATATCAACGCGTAATCGCACCGAACGCAGAACCTTATCTTCGCCTAAATGCTTTTTTAGTGAGTCGACAGCTTTACGCAAATGAAACTGCACACTGCTGTTTCGCTCTGTTTTAACAATTAATTGCATGAGGTACTCGTTTCTGACCTTATTTACCGGAGGCTCTATGGCATTACTCACTCTTGAGCCAAGTGCCTGCCTGAGTATATCGGTTGTTGTTGCGGCGGCATCCTTTACGGTTTTATGGTCTTTGTGGCTGAGTGTTATTTCGGCCAGCCTGCAATAGGGAGGGAACACTAATTTTTCGCGTTGCATCATTTCCCAAGTATAGTAACCTTCGGTATCCTGATGTTTCAGAAATTGAATAACCGGATGATTGATGTTTTGCACTTGTATGATGACTTTACCTTTTTCGCTTCGGCGACCGGCTCGACCGCTTACCTGCTGTATTAACTGAAATGCGCGTTCATTACTTCTGAAATCAGGGAATTGCAGGAGCTGATCGGCACTTAAAATGCCAACCAGTGCAACGTGATCAAAGTCCAGCCCTTTGGTTACCATCTGGGTGCCGATGAGAACATCAATGTTACCCTGTTGCATATCGTCGATGAGCTTATTGTGGCTGTTTTTTGTTCGTACGGTATCCATATCCATACGGGCAATACGTGCTTCCGGCAGATACACCGATAAGTCATCTTCAATTTTTTCTGTACCAAATCCATGCTCACTCAGATGGGTGGACTTACATTCGGGGCAGTTAGTGAGCGGTGATTTGGTATAGCCGCAGTAATGGCATTTTAGCTGATGGCTAAATTTATGGTACGTAAGGCTCACATCGCAATTGATACAATGCGGCACATAGCTGCATTGCTCGCACGAAATATAAGGCGCGTAACCTCTACGGTTCTGAAAGAGAATAACCTGCTTCTTTTCTACGATAGTTTTTTTTATTTCTTCCAGCAGTGTATTGGAGAAATAGCCTTTCATCTGCTTATTTCTTTTCTCGTCTCTGAGATTTACAAAGCAAACTTCGGGTAGTACGCTATCTCCAAAGCGCTCCGTTAGTTTAACATAACCAAAACGATGCTCTTTTACATTATGATAGGTTTCCATGGAGGGCGTAGCTGTGCCGAGTAAAACCATGGCGTTCAACTGGCGGGCATAGGCCATAGCACTGTCGCGTGCATGATAACGTGGGGAATCGTGTTGTTTATAGGAGCTGTCATGTTCTTCATCCACAATGATTAACCCGAGATTACGGAATGGCAGAAATAAGGCGGAGCGTGCGCCAAGTATCAGCTGATGTTTATTGTTGTATAAGTTGTTCCATATCTCTACACGTTCGTGCTGATTAAAACGTGAGTGATAAATACCAATCGTGTTGCCGAAATAACTTTTTAGGCGGGTGGTAATTTGGGTAGTGAGCGCAATTTCCGGGAGCAGATATAAGACCTGCTTTCCTTCGGCGAGGGTGTTTTCAATAAGTTTGATATAAATATTGGTTTTGCCGCTTCCGGTAACACCCTGCAACAAGACTATCGGTTTGTGTTTCCATTGTTGCTCGATTTGTGCCATTGCGGCTTCCTGTATGGCACTCAGGTTAAACGAACTCAGTATGCTCTCCTCCAGTGAATCCGTTCTGCCTACAATCCGTTCATCCGTAGTGAAAATTCCCTTTTTACAGAGTGCGTGAATGATGGATGCATCAATTTGATATTGTTGAATGAAGGTGCGGCGTTGTATGCTTCGTGAGGCAGACCGAAGTGGATGGGTATGCTGCCAATAGGCAAGCACGGCGGCTTGTTGTTTGGGTGCGCGTTCCAGTTCATCCAATAATTGTTTGAACGAATCGTCGGCAAGAAACTTATCGTGAATTTGTATATACGTTTCTGTTTTTGGCTTAAAGCGCTCAATAAGTTCTTCGCGAATCAGGATAACCTGTTTACGAATGAGCGACTGAACAATCGGATATACAGATTTGAGTTGCAGTAGTTTGGATAAATCCTCCAGCGTAAGCTCGTGTTGAACTTCCAGCGCTTCAGCAACCAGAAATTCCCTGTCGTTAAGCGAAGTATAGTCACGGTTAAAAGCGGGATTGAGTATAATACGAGACTCACTTTGCAATTTTAATCCGGCCGGTAAAGCGGCATCCATAATTTCTCCTATGGTGCAACAATAGTAATTGGCCAGCCAGTCCCAAAAAATAAATTGCTGTTCGTACACTACCGGTGTGTCGTCTAGTACCGATAGAATGAACTTAATATCCATGTCCTTAGGCCGCTCCTTAACCAGACCCCGTATGATGGCGGCATAAATTTTCTTTCGACCAAATTGAACTTCAACACGTACACCGGGCAGGGCGGCCGTTTCCAAATCCGCCGGTACGGCATACGTAAACGTGCCGGGCAGGGCCAGCGGCAGAATAACATCAACAAAGCAGGTAGGCTCGAACACGGTAATAGAATCGAGCACTAAATTAAGCAACTACTTTTTCCTTGAATTTTTCTTTATTTCATCAAGGAGTGCACGGTTAGATTCTTCCTCATCTTTACGGATCAGCGTATAGGAGCCCTGAAATTTTCTGGCCATTTCTCTGAGGCCTTTCTGTGCATCTTTATTTTTACCAAACCCGATTACCAGAACGGTTAGCGGTTTATTGTTGGCAGTTCCATCCCTAAAAAGATTCAAGTCTTTTTCTGTTAAAGAAAATGAACCATCGGTTGCAATAATCAACTGGTTATTGCCGTCTGCAATGTAGTGATCGGTGACCACATCGTGAGCAAGTTGGAGGCCTTTATCGGCACTGGTGGAACCTCCGGCAACGAGCGATTCAATTAATGCGGATAATTCATCTTTTTGGGTAACGGGTTTACTCGGATAGATCACCTTAGCATTCGAGGCATAGGTTATTACCGACACGCGGTCAACAGGCCTTAACTCAGCAATCAGCGTTTGCATCGATTGCTTTAACAAGGGTAAGCGGTCAGATAAACTCATTGATGAGCTTACATCAATCAAAAAGACAATATTATTAAACGCATATTGTTCAATTGGTAGTTCAGTGGATGAAAGTGAGGATCTGTTGGCAATCGCAGTATCGGTTATTGAATTTTGTGATGTCGTTGTTGTGATATCCTCGTTTTTAGACATAGGAATCAGTTTACAGGTAATGGTTCGGGTTTGTCTGTTTACATAATATTGTACGATGCGGCTTTGATATCCGACTGCATGAATTTGATATTGATATAAACCCGGTTTAAGGCTATACGAAACATAGCCCTGCTGATTCGTATGTAAATCAAAGGCAATGCGATTACCATAATATTGTTGTATGATCGCCTGAGCTATGGGGGCCTGAGTAAACGAGTCGATAACGTTTATTTTAAGATCGCACATAATGATATTGATGCCGGCCTCATCATTAAAGGAGTAACAATTTAAGGTAGGGTCATTATCAATTTTTTTTATGGTTCCTTTTAACGAGACGATTCGAGGCTCATAACTATCGCTGAAATACAGTTTGATAGATTCATCAAAACGCCCTTCTTTTGGTGGTGTGTAAATTATTTTTAATGTATCGGACTGACCGCCAAGTAGCGCTTTGCCGGGTTTACGGTAGGAAATAAATGGAGACCCTTCAATTTTCAGTAAATAAATTGGTTGACTGCCATTATTCTTATAGGCGTAGGTGGCAAATAACTGACCGGCTATATCAACTGTTCCAAAATCATATTGATTGGGTTTAATGAGCACTTGTGCATTGGCAGTCATGCAGATCATAAGTAGAATAAACAATGGATACATACGGCTCATCTAACGACGATTATTAGGGTACATGATACATTAAACAGGTATTATTTAAAAGCACGAACAAAATTAGCACGCTATTTGGCATAGGGTATTATAAATTTAGCGCACATGAAATCATACGTACTCCTTTTAATCTCGTTTTTACTTTGTGTATTTACGGCTTGTAACGTTGCAGAACAGGCGCTGAATCAGGGTGATTATGACCATGCGATGATGAAAGCGGCTAAGAAGTTGTCCAGGGATAAACAAAACGGACACTATGCTTCCATTATGAATCAGGCGTATATGAAATTGTATGAGGAAGACATGAACACCATCCAATTCCATCGTAAACAGGGACTGCCTGAGGGTAAGCCTATTGTTTATGATGCGATGAATGCGATACGCAACCGGTATAATCGCATAAAATATTTATTGCCTTTGGGGGGTTATACTTTCCCAGTTGTAAGTGATGAGGATATAATAGCGGCAAAAAATGAAGCGGCTGAATATCTTTTGGCACGGTCTGCACAACTCTTAAAATCGGGTAGTAAGCCCGACGCACGAGCGGCCTATAATCTGTTACAGCAGCTCAGGTCGATGTATCCGGCTTTTAAAAATGCATCTGAACTGGAACAGCAAGCACTTTATATGGGCAGTAACTATGTGCTTATGCAGATGAGCGCTCCTGATAATGTGATCATGCCCGCGGACTTTCAGCAACGATTACTCTCCATTAATGTACAGGAATTAAATAGCCACTGGATGTATTTTACTTCAGCCTACGACTCAACATTACGTTACGATTATAACATCATCGTAAAGCTGGTAAATATTTCTGTTTCACCGGAACAGCTTATTGTGAATAATTATGCTGAAAATGCACAAGTTGAGGACGGCTTTGATTATGTGCTCGACGCAAAGGGTAATGTGATGAAAGATTCTTTAGGAAATGATATTAAGAAAAAACGATATAGAACGATCACATGCCTGGTGTCGGAACGCAGGCTTCACAAAGAAGCCAGCGTAGGCGGTTTTGTAGATATATATCATACACAAACCAAACAACTGTTGCGTTCCATACCGCTGAGCACTATGGTTACGTTTGATGCAATTACGGCGGTGGCAAATGGTGATTTGAATGCTTTGACGCCAAGAACCCGTCAATTAATACAAACGCCACCGGCGCCGGTTCCCAATGATTTTGTTATGCTATATGATGCGGCAGAACGATTAAAGCCAATCATTTTGGATGCAGTTAGACAAAATAGACATTTATTTAACTAGCCAGATAATGCATCGTGGAGCAGTTGTCTGTTCTCAGAACCGAAATAGCCTGCTGTTGAATTTCTGAAGCGGTTACCGAAAGGTATTGCTGTTTTTCCTGATTGATTAGATCAGCATCACCCAATAATTCGGAGTAGGCAAGTCCCATAGTTCGATTGAGCAACTCGGTTTCACCAAACTCCATTTGAGATTCGATGCGGTTTTTTACTTTTTGCAATTCATCGGTTGTGATTTGCTCCCGGATAACTTTATTAAGTTCAATCTGAAGGGCTTCCTCCGCCTGTTCGGTGCTTATGCCCTGAGCCAGCTTTCCTTCCACTACGAGCAGTCCGGGATCTATACTGCCGGTGATATATGCCGATATCTCCGAGAAGATCTTTTTTTCTTTTACCAGTGGATGAAATAAGCGGGATGAGCGGCCGGCTGAGAGCACATCGCTTAATAAATCGGCGGCAAAATAGTGATCATCATATCGTGCGGGCATGTGATAGGCTTTATAGATTGCTGTAACCGGAACATCGGCCTTCACTTCCAGGTAACGTGCGGATGTTTGTACGGGTTCTTTGGGTATTAATGTTTTATCGGGTGTAGACCCCGGAGCGATATTACCAAACCATTTGTTGGCAAGCGCAAAGCCCTCCTCGGTGCCGATATGGCCGGCCAGAACCAGTATGGCATTATTGGGCCTGTAGTAGGTATAGAAAAATTCTTCTACGTCCCGGAGCGAGGCATCCTCAATATGTTTCAATTCTTTTCCGATGGTAGGCCATTGATAGGGATGCGTTGTGTAAGCCAGCGCACGCAGTTTGTGCCATACATCGCCATAGGGTTGATTGAGGTAGTGTTCCTTAAATTCTTCACTGACTACTTTACGTTGCACGTCGAGTGCCGCATTAAAGTTCAATTTATTCATACGGTCCGATTCAAGCCAGAGCGCTGTTTCGATATTTTCGGCAGGAATCGTTTCGTAATAGTTGGTAATGTCGGTTGATGTAAAGGCATTATTTTCTGCACCGGCCAGTTGAAGAGGTTCATCGAACACGGGCACATGCTCGGATCCGCCAAACATCAGGTGCTCAAAGAGGTGCGCAAAGCCGGTGCGCTCAGGGTGTTCATCGCGCGAACCCACATTGTATAATATGTTTACTGCGACTAATGGAGTAGAATGGTCTTCATGGATAATTACTTTGAGACCATTGGGGAGCGTATGTTTTTTAAAGGAGATCATGAGCGTTTATTCTTCACAAAAGTGCGACTGAATTTTTTATTTGTAGGTACGACTTATTTTTACCCTAACGATAAATGATATGAAATACAAACATACGGCATCAGAGCGTTTTTTACGTTACGTTCAGATCGACACGCAGAGCGATCCTCAGTCGGATACCTTTCCAACTACAGAAAAACAAAAAAGCCTTTCCAGGATTCTTGTAAACGAATTACACGACATGGGGGTCACCAATGCACATATGGATGATTTTGGTTATGTATATGCCTCCATACCATCGAATACAACAAACGATGTTGCTGCAATTGCATTTTGTGCGCACGTTGATACCTCACCGGATTGCAGTGGTAAGGATGTGAAACCTATTATGCACGAAAATTATCAGGGACAGGATCTGGTTCTGCCGGATGATACCACACAGGTTATTCGCTGTGCAGACTATCCCTATCTGAATCAGCTCCTGGGCCACGATATTATTACGGCATCCGGCCTAACACTTCTTGGGTCCGATGATAAAGCAGGCGTTGCTGAAATCATGGATGCCGCTAATTATCTGATGTGTCATCCTGAGGTCAAACATGGTCAGGTTGCCTTGGTATTCACACCGGACGAAGAAGTAGGCAAGGGGACAGCAAAAATTGATCTGGAAAAGATAGGTGCCCGTTATGGCTATACGCTGGATGGTGGGGAAGCGGGTGTACTTGAGGATGAGACGTTTAGTGCTGATGCTGTAACTATTTCTATCCATGGCATTATTGCCCATCCGGGATATGCCAAGGGTAAACTGGTCAATGCCCTGAAAATAGCAGGCGAATTGTTGGCCATGTTACCAAAAGATATATTGAGTCCGGAGACTACTTCGGGCCGTGAGGGATTTATTCATCCCGTTCGTGTAGAGGGTGTTGCTGAACAATGTACGGTTCAATTTATCATTCGCGATTTTGAAACGGCAAAACTTTCTGAAAAAGAACAACTACTAAAAATCCTTGCGGAACAGGTGGTTTCGAAATATCCGGGCTCAGGATTTTCTTTCAGCATTACCGAACAGTACCGAAATATGAAAGACGTGTTGGATAAGGAGCCGCATGTTGTACAGTATGCCGAAGAGGCCATCACCCGAGTAGGATTGGTGTGCCGGCGCGAGCATATACGTGGCGGTACCGACGGCAGCAAACTATCTTTCATGGGGTTACCTTGTCCGAATATTTTTGCGGGAGAGCAGGCCATTCATAGTAAACACGAATTTATCTCTGTTCAGGATATGAATAAGGCCGTAGATACGATAATTGAGTTGGTGAAAATATGGGAAGAGCGCGGCGGTACTAAAATTTAAAACCTATAGTAAATCCGGCTCTCAGGTTGCTGTTTTGTAAAACTGAAAAAACATCCACGGCAGATAACGGACTGTTGTTGGCCCTGAAAAGATCATAGTCCATATTCTTGTCTTCAAATCGGAAGGAGCCGGAACTGCTTACAATCTGTGTGCCCAGATACACATCAAAAACTATTCTGGAGGTTGCATTTGAAACAGCTCCGAGCATAAGACCACCACTGTTAGATGTTTCAGTGTAGGTATTATCAAAGTTAGCCGGTATGTAGAGGCCACTATTCGGATCGTAGATACCATTCTCTGATAAATCATTTTCTGACCGAAACGAACGGTATCTGTAATAGGCAGAAAAGTAAGCATTCATTTTTAGCTTTTTGTTCTGATGGATATAAAAACGAACAGAGGGAGTAATGATTAAGGAATTCACAGCACGACTATTGTTGCCGGAGAAGCCACCTGATGTTGCACTGTTATTTTTTGTTCTAAATGAGCCCTCCAGCATTAGCGAGGTATTGCCATTCAGGAAGCGTTCATAACTGAATGTAGGATAGCTGAACAGCGCATTAAGCAGATTCATACGAACTACATTTTTATAAGCACCATCCTGAGTAAAATCCATTCCGGCCTTTACTTTCTGTGGTTGTCCCTGAGCGAATGATTCAAGCGTAAGCATCGTGGCAGAAATCAGGATGAAGAAGGTTAATTTGTATTGTGACATAAAAACTATTTAGTGCAAGTTAATAAGAATGTCAGATAATTTAATTTGCCGGTAGAGTGAAATCAATTAACAATTTAGAAATATTGAGTTAACAATTCAATAACATCAGAAGGATACGTTTGGCGGCGATGAAAATAATTAATTGGTTATTACTGCTTGGTGTTATGGCATCGTGCGTAAAAGAACGAATAATTCCACCACCCGAAAAAGGCCCCATTAAGCTTTTTGTGAATGAATTGCAATCCTCCGGGTCGGTATTGCTTAATGAGAGCGGAGTGGCAAGCGACTGGATCGAATTGTATAATGACTCTGAAGATACATTCCGTACCAACGGACTGACGTTCTTTATATCAGATAGTTTAGGTTATCTGCCCAAAGATACCCTCCCCGATTTTACTATAAACCCAAAAAGCCACCTGATTATTTATTGTGATGGTGAAGGCTATGTGGGCACTCAGATACACACGAATTTTAAATTAAGTTCGGCAGGTGAACAAGTTGCAATATCGTATGTAGATGCTCAGAATAATACGGTGATCATAGACTCCAGAGTATTTGGAGCCATACCGTCCGGAAAGAGTGAGTCTCGTGTGCCCGATGGTAGTAACAATTGGAGCATCACTGATCCTACACCCGGAAATCCTAATTAATCCTATACCATACTCATGACACTCTATTTTAATTTACTGGTTATGATCGCATGTTTGCTATCACGTCCGGTATCGGAACGTGATGCGGTTCCTGTAATCAGGCATCATTCAAAAACGTCCTTGTCTATTTCCGAACCTTCAGATATTGCATTCGATAATAATCAATATTTTATTGTCAGTGATCGAGGTACCGTATATAAAACGGATCTCAACGGCAAGGTGCTTGCTAAATCGGTATACCAGGGCGTGGATTATGAATCGGTTTGTGTCGCCGGATCATCGGTTGTTGTTGTAGATGAACGGGTTCGTATGGTACATTACTTCGATAAACAAACGCTGGAGCGCACCCGAAGCATATCGGTACCTTACAATGCCGCCGCTAACAGAGGAGTTGAGGCATTAGTTTATATGCCGGATCAAAAGTTGTTTTACCTCTTTACCGAGAAGGATCCATCATCGTGTTTAATTTTTGATGAGCACTGGCAACAACAAGACCAAGTTATTATAGATGGTATTTCAGATATATCCGGTGCGTGTTACCACAATAACACCCTGTGGATTCTTTCTGATGAAGAGTCCGCTGTTTTTACTCTCGACAGGACGAATTACAAACTCGAAAAAAAATATCGGTTGAATCTGATCAACCCCGAAGGTATATGCGTTGGCAATACCGGATTGTTTACTATTTGCAGTGACGATATGCAAACGCTATTTAATTATTAATCATCGTGGCCATGAAAAAAATTCTATTCAGCATTACCTTATTATTAGCTTCCCTTTCCTCAATGGCACAGTTCAGTGTTTCAAAAGGAAAAGACAATTTTCAGATTAGTCTCAGATCTTGCACATTTTATAATAACAGATTGTATGTGCCTGAAGCTATTGATCTCAAGAAAGACCGTATTCGCTTACGGGATATGCAGGCCGAATTCAAAGCACGATTCAGTAATCAGTGGAAGGTAGTGCTGCAGATCGATTTTGCGGACTTTGCCAGCGGTAGTATCGAAGATGAGGATAATGGTTTAATGGAGGCTCACGTAACGTATATGACCCCGGGCAATGGACCTGAGTTTCAATTTGGTTTCGATAAAGTTCCGTATTCACGAAGTTCATTGAGTTCGCTCTACTCAACGCCATTCTTTTCGAGGGCAGAAGTGGTGAGCGGTGATTTTTTTGCACGCAGAGATGTAGGTGTTTTAGTTACACAGGGTTTAAAGAACGATCGTATTATGCTCTATGGTGGTGCATACACCGGAATGGGTGAGGCAAGTCTTAGAGGCGACAACGATGCCTCAGGCACGCTCGAGTATGTAGGGCGAGTTGAATTATCCTATCCTTCAAAATTCAGACATAGCGATATTGACGACAAAATATCCCAAAGACCCATGATTTCTATTGGTGCCAATGCCCGCTACACCGAAAAAAAGACAGATACAGGTATTGACTATTTTATTAAAACGATTAATGGATCAAAATCAGTAATTGGATTTGATATCGCTTTTCAATACAAAGGACTTTCATTTTTATATGAACTCCACAGAGCGCACATGCTACCCAATGATACGCTAAGGTTATTGAACAGCGGCGGTAATGATATCAATGCCGGCGGATATCTTGCTCAGCTTGTTTATAAATACAGGCCCTGGCACTCGGTATGGGGTATCCGGTATGATGAAATTAATCCCAACGACCTGATATTAAATGATATCAATCGTTCCGTAACGTACTCCTATCGATATACCATTCCATCCTCAAATACATCCCTAATGTTTAATTACATGAGTCGCTTACCAATAGGTGACTCGGGAGTCAAATGGAAGCGTGATGATATACGCATCGGCATACAAACATCATTCTAATTAAAATATGTTCTGTTAACAATCAGATAATATTTAATTAACGATATAGCAACATTGCCTGAGCACATTTGCAACCAAACCAAATACCAAACCACACCATGAAAAAAACCACATTCCTTGCGCCACTTAGCAGTATGATATTGATATTGCTATCCGCAACACTTTCTGAGGTAATGGGTCAGGCATCAAACCCTGCACCTCAAACGATTCCCTATACACAGAACTTCGCAGGTTTTACCGGGTCTGTTACCACATACCCTGCAGGCTTACAGGGATGGACCATTACAGGTTCGCTTGGCCTTGCCTTTCCAACTGCAGCACCTGCAGCCAATCAGGCGCTTGCCGGAGGCACCAATGCATCATTAACAGCAGGCGTCTATGATATGGTTGGGAAGATAGGCGTATTATCCACTAGCTCTAACATGCGCGCTGTATGTCTTTCACTCAATACATCCACTGCGGGAACAAACGACATACAGGTTTCTTATATCGGCGGCACACAACGTTATGAAAATACGCGTCAGAATCAGTTAGGTGTTCAGTACCGAATTGGCACATCCGGAACGTTTACCGATGTTACCGGATCTGTATATACCAGTACTCCATTAGGTGGGGCAGCACAAACCAGTGGCACCGGTACATTAAATTCTGCTACCATAACATTTACGCTTCCTGCAGTATGTAAAAACCAACCTGAAGTACAATTACGTTGGTTAATCCGTGACCTAGCCGGTTCAGGAAACAGACCTTCCTTGTCCGTTGATGATATCTCAGTAACCTACATTGCTCCCACTCCTACACTCACCGCATCGATAGCATCCATAAATGCTTTCTATTCACAGGGCGGTCAGGACTCATACGAGCAGGCTTTTACATTAACCGGAGCGAATCTCACCGCTAATGCTACGGTTACAGCACCAACGCATTTCAGGGTTTCTTTAGATAATGTTACATATAGTTCAAGCGTAACGATTAATCAGTCAGGCGGAAGTTTGGTTGGAGAGCCGGTAACTGTTTTTGTTCGTGTGCACAACACAGCTCCGGTTGGTGTTGGCAGTATTGGAGGTGCCGGTGTCAATATTACTTGTACTTCAACAGGTGCAACCACTCAGAACATCAATATTCCGGCTTGTACAGTATTACCAGCACCTTCCCCGTTTACTCCCGGTAATTTAGTGATGTCGCGTATAGGATCCGGGCTAATTGCTCTAAGTACTTCTGCAACCGTTTATCTTGTTGATGAATATACCCCTGCCGGAACTTATGTGCAATCCGTATTATTGCCCACGTCATCTACAGGTGGAGCAAATAAACGAGTTACAAGTAGTGGATCGGCTACATCAGAAGGTCAGATGACTTTATCTTTGGATGGCACTAAATTAGTTTGCGTAGGTTATGATGCAACCATCGGATTAGGTGCAATTGTTTCGCAACCGGTGGCAACTGTTAATCGAATTGTTGCCACAGTAAATGCCGATGGTACAGTGAATACAAGTACCCGTATTACCGATGGTTACGATGCCAATAATATACGCAGTGGTATAACTATAGATGGGTCTAATTTCTGGACTACCGGTTCATCATCCGGTACCGATGGCGGTGTGCGTTTTTCATCATTAGGGGGTTCAACAAGTACACAGCTTGCTACAGCACCTGCAAATGCCCGTGTAATCAACATTTTCGATAATCAATTATGGATTTCTGCGGCATCAAGCCCTAATGTTGGTATTAGTAAAGTAGGTAGTGGTGTGAGTAATGCAACCGGACAGGTGATTACATTACAAAGCCCTCCGGCAAATGCTTTTTCTTTTCTGGTATTTGACAGAGACCCCGCTATCAATGGAGTGGATGTGCTGTATGTTGCTGATCAGACCGGTGGACTTCTTAAATACTCATTCAATGGCACAACCTGGACTGCTCGTGGAGCTTGGACCGGTGTTGCGAGTGGATTAACCGGTCGTTTGGTAGCAGGTAACGTTCAGATGTTTGTTACCGTTGGAAACGGAGCCGGAAATCAAATTTATCGTGTTACAGATGCCACAACCAATACAACAAATTTATCAGGCACTATTACAGCATCACCGGGGGCAACATTAATTTGCACAGCTGCAGCGAATACGGTTTTTCGCGCTGTACAGTTTGCACCTGAAGCGTTACCGGGCACTCCTGCTGTCGCGCTTACTCGTATTGAACCTGCTGCCGGCGCCATTTTACAGGCATCAAGCGAAAATGTGTTATACGGTGTTCAGGCAACAGCCTCAACGGCAAATGCCATTCTTACCCGATTAACACTAACCACTTCAGGCACCTATGCCGCCTCCGATTTTGTACCAAATAGTTTTCGTTTATGGTACTCTCCGGATAATTCGTTCGAGAATACAGATATTATCATCGGTACTGCCGCAGTGCCGGCATCAGGTGGCTCGGTAGTATTTAACATTGCTCAAAAAATATTCAATACCACATCCGGTTATTTCTTCTTAACGGGAGATGTAGAAGGTTCAGCGACTATAGGTAATACCATAAATATCACTGCAACACCACTCGCAAACTTCGTGTTTGCAAATGCCGCAACTAAATCAGGTAGTGTTACAGCCGGCGGTGTTAAAACAATAGCTTCCAGTATTTTACCAACCACGTTTTATTCAAATGGTGGTCCATTAAATATTTTGTCAAATTGGGGCGATCAACCCGATGGCTCTGTATTTGTAAGTGGTCCAATAAGTTTTTCAACGAATAACTATACCTACATTGTATCTAATGGATCAAACACTATAGATGCCAACTGGGCAATAAGTGGTACGAATTCCAAAGTTCAGGTGCCGGCCTTGGCTACATTAAATTTACCGGCGGCGTTTACATTCAGCGGAACCGTTAATGTATTGGACAACGGCACATTAAACATCTTAGGAGCTTCGGTTCCAACATTTGGTTTGCTGGAAGTGAATAGTAACGTAGTATATGCCGGTGCATCTCCCATAGATCAAACGGTATCCGGTTCCTTATCGGTGCCATACGGAAATCTTACGCTTACAGGAAGCGGTAAGAAAATTATCGGAGGGGTGTTCAACACGGCTCCTATTAATGTTAAAGGACAGTTTATCATTGATAACACCACGCTGGATCGTTCACTCACCACATTCCAAAATATCAACTTCGAGAAAGATTATACTATAAATAATGGAGCTACATACCTTCCCGGATTTACCACCTATGTTAATTTAGAAGCTCGAGGAACAAATAATCAATTAATAAATGGAAACGGTTTTGAAGTAAGGGCGGGTCGTTTCATTATTAACGTGGATAATTTAGGTAATCCAAGCAATACCAAACCAAGTGGAAGTGTAACCTTATCCAACCTTAATGGTGGAACGCAATTAGTACTTAATGATGATATTAAATTAAATTGTGGTAATACTACTCCTGCCAACACAGCAACATTTATAGATAATGGTCAAACCATTAAAACCTTAGCTGACGTTGAGATGGACGGTAATGCCTCGAATTACACATTAACAGGATCATTGATTCTAAATGGTATTACCGGTACAAGTAACATCAGGAAAAACGGTGGTACCGGAAGCACACAGGCAATAGTAGCCGCTCTAAATAATTTGAGTATCGAAACAGCCGGAGCTACCGTTACGCAGGTACAACCAACAGCCGGTAGTGCTGATGTAATTATCAAAGGTAATTTTAATATAGCGGGAACATCAACCGGTAAGTTTACGCCAAATGGTAACGTAATTAAAATTGGCGGAGACTTTACAGATAACCGCACCATTGATATGATCGCTGCGGGAACATCAACCTTTGAATTCAATGGTACTTTACCTCAAACATTGCAAACTGCTTTCGCTTCGGGAGAATCATTCTTCAATTTCCATATCAATAATATCAATAATGTCACCATTACATCCGGTAACTTTAAATGCACCTCTACCGGTACTCTGAATTGTATTAGCGGTAAATTAATTACCGGTACTAATAAGGTAATCCTTAACAACACAGCTACCATTACCGAAACGGAAACCAGCAACGTACAAGGCATCGTTGAAACTACGCGCAGTATGACTACCGCTAATGAAACATTCGGTGGTATTGGATTAGAAATACAATCATCTCCATCACCCGGTTCCACACTAGTTCGTCGTATCACAGGAGCAACCGTTGCTCTTGGTTGCGCAGGAACCAGTGTTACCCGTTTATTTGAGGTTACTCCAACAACGAATACCGGATTGAATGCAACAGTAAAGTACATCTATCTGAATTCAGAACTCGGCGATTTATCTGAGCCTGAATTGCAGCTGTATCGTTTCCTCGGTGCCGGTCCTTGGACCGAGATTACAACCGGAACATTAAACCCAACAACTAATATTATTGCTGTTACCGGCCAAACTTCATTAGGTAAATATTCAGCAACAAATCCACAGCCTATAGGTGGTCAGATTACCCCTGCCTCATCGGTTATATGTAGTGGAACCACACGTACATTGACCTTAGGAAACTTTGCGGGCTTGCTGCAATGGCAGGTTTCAACCGATAATACCACATGGACGGATATCGTTGGAGCAACTACAAGTTCATATACTACACCTGCGCTAACATCACAACGGTTCTATCGTTGTATAGCATCCTCGTCACTTTGCTTTGACGTATCTAGCACGGTTGCCGTAGTTAATATCAGCACGACGCCTGTCGTAACCATTACCAATGTAACCTCAACCTCAGCAACGGTAACCTGGTCACCATTTGGTTCCGGACAATATAATATATCCTGGACAGGCGCCGGTACCGGTTCTCAGGCTTCGGTTACTACAAATAATTTTGTAATAACCGGATTAACACCTAATACTGATTTAAATGTTACAGTTACTTTGGCTTCACCAACCTGTGTTGGGACGAACCCGGGTACTGCTACAACCAAAACCTTGTGCGCTAAACCAACGATTACCTCGCTGGTAAATGCAACGGATGCTTTAGGAAATCCCGGATTCAAAGTAAACTGGAATGCTGTTGCAGGAGCAACAACATACCGGGTTTACTGGAGGAACGTGCAGTTAGGTGCCGGCTGGTCATTTGTCGATACGGCAGGTACAACCAAAACGCTTACCTCTGCAGTAGCTTCTACACTGTATGCAGGAAATACGATTGCCGTATATGTAGCGGTAAACAATTGTCCTTCTAATGCAACGGCTTTGGGCGATCCAAGTAGCACATCCTATGTAACCCTCAACCCGGTAAACAGCTGTCCAATTCCAACATTTACGGCTGTTTCCAACTGTCCTAATCAGATCAGTGTTACGGGATTAAGCGGATCACCTACAGGTGCTTACGAAGTACGCTTCCGTCGTATATTCCCTACACAGACAGCAGGTGTTGCTTACAGTGTATCATCACCAACTATAAACTTAAGTATCGGTTCAAGTCTTGCAGGAAGTGTCTGGGAAGTTTATGTACGTTCATTGTGCACAGGTAATGTGATATCGCCAAATGCAACGATTCAGATTGTAGAAGTCAAGCCGGCTTG
>BJGO01000040.1 GCA_014190535.1 Bacteroidota bacterium
TTCGCTCAATCTATTGCTAACCTTGCCCTGGCTAACAGCATAGCTACGGTTGATGGTCTAAAAGCAGCGCACATCGACGGCGTAACTGTTGCCGATCGTATGACTGATTTAGTTGGTAAAATAGGTGAGAAGATTGAATTGCAACACGTAGAGCTCATACCCGGTGAGGCCGTAGTCGCCTATAACCACGCCGGTTATCGTATTGGTGTGTTGGTAGCAATGAATCAGCCACTGAACGAAACAATTGAAGTAGTCGGTAAGGATATTGCCATGCAAATTGCGGCAATGAATCCTGTTGCCCTGGATCAAAACAGTGTGCCTCAGGATGTTATTGATCGTGAAATGGAGATTGCCAAGGAGCAAATTCGTCAGGAAGGCAAACCCGATAATATGCTTGAAAAAATTGCAGCCGGTAAACTTCAAAAGTTCTTCAAAGAGAATACCCTTTTAGCTCAGCAGTTTGTAAAAGACAATAATAAAACTATTGCTGATGTATTAAAAGAAACCGATGCAAACCTTAAAGTGCTATCCTTCAAGCGGGTTGCATTAAACTAAGAAATTCAAAAAAGAGAACTTCGGTTCTCTTTTTTTTTGTAATTATTTTAGCCAACCAATAAGTCAAGCAACATGCCAATACAGTACAAACGAATACTACTCAAACTTTCAGGGGAGTCGCTTATGGGTAATCAGCAATATGGTATTGACCCGGAACGGGCTTTATTGTATGCTGGCGAAATCAAAAGTGCTATTCAAACCGGTTGTGAAGTGGCCGTGGTAATCGGAGGTGGTAATATCTATCGGGGAATGGATGCGGAAGCAACAGGTATTGAACGTGCTACCGGCGATTACATGGGGATGCTCGCCACGGTGATGAATGGTATGGCCTTACAAAGTATTATTGAAAAAGAAGGTATCAAGACAAGATTATTGTCCGCAATAAAAATGGAGCAGTTGTGTGAGCCCTATATTCGCCGCCGCGCAATACGTCACCTGGAAAAAGGTCGTGTGGTTATTTTCGGTGCCGGCACCGGAAATCCATATTTTACCACGGACACGGCGGCATCATTGCGAGCCATTGAAATTAATGCAGAGGTATTATTGAAAGGAACTCGTGTCGACGGTATTTATTCTGCCGATCCCGAGAAGGATAAAACGGCAACCCGTTTTGATCGAATATCGTATTCTGAAGCTTACGAAAAAGATCTTAAGATTATGGATAAGACCGCTTTTACTCTTTGTCAGGAAAATAATATGCCGATTATTGTCTACGATGCCAATAAACCCGGAAACCTGCTTGCGCTTTTGAATGGCAAACACGTAGGTACCTTAGTTAAGTAATTTATACATCTTGCTGTTAATCCGATTTACTTAAGGTGCCGGCGTATCCATTATCTGAGAATACCTATACGGTAGACAGTTCCAAGGTATTTATACCCTTTCAGCGCGGCATAGATGATATACGAAACAGACCGGGTTCGCTCCTCGTGGACATAGTTCCGTTTCTGGTGCAGACCAAAGAGTACAATATTGTAATTGATCCGGGCCTGGGACTGAAATTAAGTAATGGTCATTATCATATTCTGGATAATTTGAAGCGACATCATCTCTCCGCCAGCGATATAGATATTATTCTCTTGTCCCATTTGCACAAGGATCATCTTGCCGGTGCTGTTATGGAGGTGGCAGACGCTATGTATCCGATGTTCCCCAATGCTATTTATTATGTACAAGAAGGAGAGCTCAATGATGCCTTATCCAAAAGCTCTTCATCATACGACCGAAAGGTTATTGATTATCTGTTGCAAGAAAGCTTACTGAGAACAATCAATGGAAATACAACATTGAAGGATTGTATTCAATGTGAAATCAGTGGAGGTCATACGCCCTATCATCAAATTTTTATTATCGATGATGGAAGCGCCAACTTTTTTTATGGCGGCGATGTATTACCGCAACCACAGCAATTAATTCGACGATTTGTTGCCAAATATGATTATGATGGTAAACACAGTGCCGACAAACGAATTGAATATGGCAAACGAATAGCTGAGGGCGACCTTACTGTGCTCTATTTTCATTCCGCATTACAGCCTATGTCTAAAGTGTCGTACGATGGTGATAAGTTCATGATTATTTAGGGTTTTATTTTCGTAGGACAAAATAATATCGTGTTACAGCCCTTATCCCTTTCTATATTTGCGACTCATTAAGTAATACGCTATGTACAGAACACATAACTGTGGAGAATTGCGCCTGACAGATGCCGGCAAGACGGTAACGCTCAGTGGCTGGATACAACGAATCAGAGACCTTGGCGGACTCTTATTTATTGACCTGCGCGATCGCTACGGTGTTACCCAGCTATTTATTAATCCGGAACAGCACAATGCATTATACCAACAGGCAAAAGCGTATGGACGCGAATTTGTTATTCAGGTTATCGGTAAGGTATCAGAACGCAGTAGCCGAAATCCCAATATGGTAACAGGCGACATTGAAGTTATAGCCTCAGATATTAATCTGTTGAATGCATCGATAACACCACCATTCACCATTGAGGATGATACCGATGGCGGTGATGATTTACGTATGCAATATCGTTACCTGGATATACGTCGTGATCCGGTGCGTAAAAATTTACTGGCCAGGCATCAGGTTGCACGCGCCGTTCGCGAATATATGGATGGTAAGGGTTTTGTGGATGTGGAGACGCCATTTTTGATTAAATCTACCCCGGAGGGGGCAAGAGATTTTGTGGTACCATCTCGTTTAAATGAAGGACAGTTTTATGCACTTCCGCAATCACCACAAACGTTCAAACAATTGCTCATGGTTGCCGGCATGGACAGGTATTATCAAATCGTTCGTTGCTTCAGAGACGAAGATTTACGTGCAGACAGACAGCCTGAGTTTACACAGATTGATTGCGAAATGGCCTTTGTGGATCAGGAAGATGTGTTGAATATGTTTGAAGGTATGGTGAAGCATGTATTTAAATCGGTTCGTGGAATTAACCTTAGTGATTTTCCAAGAATGTCGTATGCCGATGCCCTTAAATATTATGGTAATGATAAGCCCGATCTACGATTTGGTATGCAATTGATTGAGATAACCGAAATTGTTAAAGGACGAAATTTCAAAGTGTTCGATGATGCTGAATACACGGCAGCCATAGTCGCTGAAAATTGTAGTGAATACACCCGTAAACACCTTGATGAACTCACTGAATTTGTTAAACGTCCGCAGATTGGTGCCGGAGGTTTGGTTTATATTCGTTGCGCTACCGATGGCACATATAAATCGTCCGTAGATAAATTCTATACGCAGGATGATCTGAAAAATATAGCAGCTCATTGCGCATGTAAACCCGGAGACCTGATTCTAATACTCAGTGGTAAACAACATAAAACCAGAAAAGCCATGAGCGAATTACGTCTTGAAATGGGTAATCGCTTGGGCCTGCGCCGTAAGGAAGATTATAAACCGCTTTGGGTCCTAGATTTTCCATTGTTGGAATGGGATGAAGACGACAAGCGTTGGAATGCTATGCACCATCCGTTTACATCGTGGAAGCCTGAAGATGAATCACTCATGACCGATAACCCGGGTGCGGTTAGAGCAAATGCCTATGATGTTGTTATTAATGGTGTTGAGTTAGCGAGCGGAAGTATTCGTATACACAACAGGGCTAAGCAGGAACTGATGTTCAGAACAATCGGCCTGACAGACGATGAAGCACGTTACAAATTCGGATTTATCCTTAATGCATTCGAATATGGTGCACCACCTCACGGCGGTATAGCTTTTGGCTTCGATCGCTTTTGCTCTATTGTTACAGCTAACCTCGACTATATCAGAGATTTTATTGCTTTTCCAAAAAACAATGCAGGTCGTGATGTGATGCTTGATGCACCTTCGGATATTGATCTGCGGCTCAAGAACGACCTCGGCTTAAAGTAGACGTGAGGGGAGAAGAAGCATGTATAATTTGATTAGCCTCCAGTAGTGCTACTCCTTTGTAGCGGCACAACAATTGTGCAACTGTGATCACATCGCGTTCACAGTAAGACACTATGCGGAGCAGATTGTTATCATTCCAGAATACTCGACCAACATCGCTACCATTGATATCATCTTTGGGGGATTCAATTTTAAGTATGCGTGCAAGTAGTTTAAGCGAGGTGTAATTTTTATAATCACCAAATCGCCAAAGTTGCATGGTATCTATATGATTTACGTCGTATGGTTTTCGACCGGAGATATCCAGTATGGCCGGCATCTTGAGCTGGTTTATCAATAAACGGCGACAAATAAACGGAATATCAAATTCGCGGATGTTGTGACCGGCAAAGAAATATTTTAAGGGATCTTTATAATAGGTATTAAGCAGACTAATAAATTCAGTAAGTATTGTTTTCTCATCTATCCCTGAAAAACTCTTAACGCGAAATGATATTGTACCCGTCTTGCGTTCCTTATGAAAAATGCCAAGACTGATGCATACAATTCGTCCAAACTCGGCATAGATGCCCGCGTGATTAAAATATTTTTCCTGCTCAGTTTCGTGTTCAAGATGCAGTCGTGCAGACTTTTGTAAATAGAGTGTTTGCATCTCAGCGTCCAGTTCACTAAAGTGTTGAAACTCCGGTGCTGTTTCTATATCGATGCAGAGTAGCGATTGTAACTTAACCTGATCCAGCATAAAAAAAGGATTTAAGGCAATGTATTAAAATATATCACCTTGTCAAAGTCATGAAGCAAATAAAATTACGCCTTGCTATCGGGCCAGAAAATAAACCGTACAATGAGTATCGGTTGTAATAAAATTGATGGACTCCCGATAGAAGAAAACGTATATAAAAAAAGATTTTTTAATCGTTGATCTACATATTCCTGCGGTATTGACCACCTACTTCGTAAAGTGCAGAAGTAATTTGTCCCAATGAACAATACTGCGCTACGGTCATAAGCGATTCAAACATATTTTTATTTTGAATGGCCGATTGTTGCAATGCTTTAAGCAGTTGCTCACTTTCCTTTAGGTTTGAATTATGTAGTTTTTGTAGCATCTCTATCTGATATTCTTTCTCCTCTGAGGTTGCCCGTATCACCTCACGCGGTAAAATAGTTGGTGAACCTTTTGAACTTAAAAAGGTGTTTACTCCAATAATGGGATATTCTCCGGTATGTTTCAGCGTTTCGTAATAAAGACTTTCCTCCTGAATTTTACCACGTTGATACATCGTTTCCATGGCGCCGAGCACACCACCTCGCTCCGTGATGCGTTCAAATTCCTGAAGCACGGCTTCTTCAACCAGGTTAGTTAATTCGTCAATGATAAATGAGCCCTGAAGTGGATTTTCATTTTTTGCCAATCCTAATTCGCGGTTGATAATGAGCTGTATGGCCATAGCACGACGTACACTCTCTTCTGTGGGCGTGGTAATAGCCTCATCGTAAGCATTCGTGTGCAGTGAGTTGCAATTATCATAAATTGCATAGAGCGCCTGTAGTGTAGTGCGTATATCATTAAAATCTATCTCCTGTGCATGCAAACTACGTCCGCTCGTTTGTATATGATACTTTAACATCTGTGAGCGTTCATTGGCACCATATTTATGTTTCATTGCTTTGGCCCATATTCTCCTAGCTACCCGGCCTATAACAGCGTACTCCGGATCGATACCGTTAGAAAAGAAAAAAGAAAGATTGGGAGCAAAGTCATCGATGTGCATGCCGCGGCTCAGATAATACTCGGCATAAGTAAATCCGTTAGCCAGAGTGAAGGCCAGTTGGGTTATCGGATTTGCGCCTGCCTCGGCAATATGGTACCCACTGATTGATACAGAATAAAAATTGCGGACTTTATTACGAATGAAATAATCCTGCACATCGCCCATCAGGCGCAAAGAAAATTCAGTTGAAAAAATACATGTATTCTGAGCCTGATCTTCTTTTAATATATCTGCCTGTACGGTGCCACGAACAGCACTCAACGTAAACGACTTTATTTTCTCATACACCTCTCGTTCCAATACCTGATCGCCGGTTACACCTAATAACATAAGGCCAAGGCCATCATTACCCTGAGGCAGTGCCCCTTGATAAGTAGGCTGATGGGTATTTTTTTTCTGATATATTTTTCTGATCTCTGCCTCTACGGCTTCGGTTAATCCTTCATTACGTATATGTAACTCACATTGCTGATCGATAGCGGCATTCATAAAGAACGCTGTCAATATCGCCGCAGGACCATTGATCGTCATGCTTACGGAGGTCTTTGGATCAGCAAGATTAAATCCACTATATAGTTTTTTTGCATCATCAAGGCAACAGATGCTCACGCCACTATTCCCGATCTTGCCATATATATCCGGTCTATGATTGGGATCATTACCATATAACGTAACCGAATCAAATGCTGTAGACAATCGCTTAGCCGGCATACCCAGTGATACATAATGAAAGCGTTTATTCGTTCGTTCCGGACCGCCCTCACCGGCAAACATTCTAGTGGGGTCTTCTCCCTCACGTTTAAATGGAAATACACCTGCAGTATAAGGAAATTCACCCGGGAAATTTTCCTGAAGTACCCAACGTACAATCTCTCCCCAATTCTCATAATCCGGCGTGGCAACTTTGGGAATTCTTGATTGCGACAAGGATACGGTAAAGGGTTTTACACGAACATCTTTTCCACGTACCTTGTATACAAATTCTTCTGCGTGGTATTGGCTACAAGTAGTTTTCCAGTCGGCTAATATTTTTTTCAGCGGGCCATATAATTTGAGATCTTGCTCTTCATACATTTTCTGTAATTCCTTCTTCAAACGGTCCTTATCGGCCAATCCACTGCTATCAACTTTAGAAAGCGTGTACTGAATACTGAATAGCGTAGTTGCAATTTCGGTTTGCTCCTTAACCCACTGATCATATCTGCGGTTATTTTCTGCAATCTCACTGAGATATCGGATTCGTGCAGGCGGGATGATATAAATTTTTTCACTCATCTCTGCCGTTACCTCAAATGTGGATTTGAACGGAGTCGTTGTTTTTTCATTCAGTTTATGAATCACAGCTTTATATAATTGATTCATGCCCGGGTCATTAAACTGAGAGGCGATTGTGCCATAAACCGGTAAGGACTCATCTGACGCATCCCATAGCTGATGATTACGTTTATATTGTTTTTTAACATCACGTAATGCATCCAGTGCACCACGTTTATCAAACTTATTCAAAGCAATGATATCAGCAAAGTCAAGCATATCAATCTTCTCAAGTTGAGACGCCGCACCATACTCCGGAGTCATAACATATAGACTTGCATCACTATGTTCGATAATCTCCGTGTCGCTTTGTCCAATGCCGGATGTTTCAAGGATAATTAAATCAAAACCGGCGGCTTTTACCACATCGATGGCATCTTTTACATATCGGCTCAGGGCCAGATTAGATTGTCTTGTTGCCAAAGAGCGCATGTATACACGCTCATTTTTGATGCTGTTCATTCGTATGCGATCGCCCAGCAAGGCGCCACCTGTTTTACGTTTAGAGGGATCAACGGATAGGATGGCAATGGTTTTATCCTCGAAGTCAAGCAGAAATCGGCGCACCAATTCATCAACCAGCGAGGACTTTCCGGCGCCTCCGGTTCCGGTTATGCCAAGCACCGGAGGTTGCTTTTGTTCCCTGCCGGCAGTATCAATGTGTAAGAATGATTTGATAAAGTTGAACTCTTCTTCATAGTTCTCTGCGCAAGAAATAAGACCGGCTATGATTCGGTGATTTTTTTTCGTTAAACCTTCTGTTAATCCTTCGCGGCTGATGGTAGTAGTTTCTTTCTCATCCTCATTCCATTGATTTTCGGTAATCGGTAAAAAAGAGGAGGGATGTCCTGTGGCAAAATCTGCTTTCTGAAGCAAGTCGTTGATCATGCCCTGAAGTCCCATAGCACGGCCATCATCAGGATGATAGATTCTGGCAATGCCATATTGATGTAATTCTTTGATTTCGTCGGGCAGAATGGTTCCTCCGCCTCCTCCGAAAATTCGGATATGTGAACAGTTCCGCTCTTTTAACAGATCGAACATGTATTTAAAATATTCCATATGACCACCCTGATAGCTGGTCATAGCGATGCCCTGGGCGTCTTCTTGGATGGCACAATCTACAACTTCCTGTACGCTCCTATCGTGCCCAAGATGAATAACTTCAGCTCCGCTACTTTGTATGATTCGACGCATTATATTAATTGCCGCGTCGTGACCATCAAATAGGGATGCAGCGGTGACAATTCGGATTTTATGTTTAGGTTGATAAGGTTGTTGTTCTTTCATGGTAATACGTTTCGAGCACGCGTTTGTGCTGCAATTTATTAAACCCTGATTAAACTACAAGCTATGTTTAGTATGCATTTGTATAATAGGAATAAGGATAAATAACTTATTTGGTAAATTGCCCGGATTATTGTTTATCAGGGATTATCTTCAATTGATAGCTCCTGGTTGATTTGTTGGTAAGCATGTTGCTCCGCAACCAGGGGTTCAGAATTTTTAATTCTTTATAGGTCATTTTATATAACGCTGCAAAATCGGTTAATGAAGCAATAGCGGTATCTATACTTATTGATTTGAAAGCATGAGGTTTGTATAAATCAGTCTCGCTGATCATAAACCCATATTTTGAGGGAGATCGAAGTATCTCCTTTAGTGCCAGAATACGGAATACGTATCGCGATGTCTCCGTGTTAAGGTGTAAATCATAGTAGTTTGTTTGCTTTTGACTGAACGAAACTTCGTCCAGTCCGGTAAGTCCCATGTTGTATGAGGCCGCAGCCATAGTCCAGTTGCCGAATTTCTGATAGGATTTTTGAAGATACTTGCATGCGGCAATTGTTGATTTTTCGAAATGATAGCGCTCATCTACCTCATTGTTTATTTCTAGACCGTAGGATTTTCCAGTTTCTTCCAAAAATTGCCAGATGCCTGCTGCTTTGGATGGTGACACGAGATTACGGTAACCACTTTCAGCCGCAGCCAGGTAGATGAAATCCTCAGGTATTCCGTACTCTTTAAGGATAGGCTCAACAATTGGTTTTATTTTATTGAACTCTTTAATAATGAGTAAGGTCTGAGATTGCCAGTAGGTGTTGATTAATAGCTCTCTGTCTAACCGTTCTCTTACATCCTGATCATTTAACGGAACCGGCTCACTACAAAAGCTAAGATTATCAGGTAACACAACAGAATAGGTTTTGCCAAGATTGTGATTATCAGTTTTAATGAGGTTTAATTCAGGTTCGTCGGCTTGAGCAGGTATGACGTGATAGAAATAGACATAGACTAGTATACTGACTAGAAATAACCCAACAATAACATAAACTGCATTTTTCATGTGTAAGCAATGGTAATATTCTCTGATACCAAGTTAAGAGTAGTTTTGATAATTATCGATAATTTATTTTGAACAATAGACTGCAATCTCCGGATCAAATAATTTAGATATATGTTGATTAACAACACACCAAATTTAATTTAGCATCGTTAATGCTTTGTTACCTTTGTTTCAAATAATATGGTAATGAAAAAGTCAATAGAAGAGTTAGAAAAGATTGCTTCTCAGGTGCGTCGCGACATTGTGCGCATGGTTCATGGTTGCCAAAGTGGTCATCCGGGTGGTTCGCTTGGTTGTGCTGATTTTTTAACGGCATTATACATTGAAATCATGGATTACAAACTGCCATTTTCTATGAACGGCAACGATGAGGATTTGTTTTTTCTTTCCAATGGACACATCTCCCCCCTATGGTATAGCGTGCTCTCCAGGTCTGGATTTTTTGATGTCGCTGAGTTAAAAACATTCAGAAAAATAAATAGTCGACTTCAAGGTCACCCAACGACTCACGAAGAACTACCCGGCATTCGCGTGGCAAGTGGTTCACTCGGACAAGGCCTCTCCGTGGCTTGTGGCGCTGCATTAACAAAGAAGATGAATAAGGATAACAAAACCGTATTCATTCTTACCGGAGATGGCGAACTGCAAGAAGGGCAAAATTGGGAGGCTCTCATGTTTGCCGCTCACCATAAACTGGATAATCTTTTGATAACGGTTGATTACAACGGTCAGCAAATTGATGGCTCAACAAAAAAGGTTATGGACCTGGGTGATCTTAAAGCAAAGTTTGAATCATTTGGCCTGATCGTGCTAGAGTTGAATGGGAATAAGATGAACGAAGTTGTCGAAGGCCTGAATAAAGCAAAAAGCTTATTGGGCACCGGAGCTCCTGTAGCAATTCTGATGAAAACAATTATGGGTTACGGGGTGGATTTTATGATGACCGGTCACGAATGGCACGGTATCGCTCCCAATGATGCCCAACTACAGCGCGCCCTCGAACAACTCCCTTTAACATTAGCCGACTATTGATTCGAAATACACACACAGCACGCTATCTATTTGCAACAATTCTCTTTCTGAGTTTTGTACTTTATAATTGCCCGGATTCATCGGCACAAAGTTTCACTGCGTCCGGAACACAACGCATATTAATTATACTGGATGCATCAGGCTCCATGGCTGCCAAGTGGCAGAGCAAATCCCGTTTTGAATTAGCAAAAGAAATTTTAATCAGTATTACAGACAGTATATATAAGAGCAACAAAAATATCGAGTTTGGATTGCGTGTTCTCGGATACCAATCCCATAAGGATCTCAACAATTGTATGGATAGTAAGCTGGTTGTTCCTTTTGGAAAGAATAATACCGATCGGCTAAAGTCTTCTTTGGATAATATCACGCCCAAAGGGCAAACACCCTTGGCTTACAGTCTGCTTCAGGCGGCAAAGGATTTTCCTAAAGATTCAATATCGGGGCACTCCATTATTATCATTACTGATGGAATTGAAACGTGTAAAGGAAACGCTTGCGAGGCATCGATGAAATTATCTGAAAAAAGAATATCGGTAAAGCCTTATATCGTTGGTCTTGGCATTTCTGATTCAATGATTAACTTCTATAAATGTGTAGGACAGGTTGTTAATGCAAACGATGAACAGGATTTGAACGGGGTTATTCGTGCTGCAATTAAACAAGCATTAAATAAAACCACCCTGCAACTGAACCTGTTAAATGCCAATGGTCAGCCACTTGAAACCAATATTGCTTTCACACTTTATGATCATGTTACACACAAGGTGCGGTATCAGTTTATACATCGATTAGATCTTCTTAATAACCCCGACACATTGCTAATAGACCCAAAAGGCATTTATGATCTTACGGTACATAGCATTCCGGAAGTAAGAAAAGAAAATATCGAACTTAGTCCGGGCAGACATAACATTATTGCTATAGATGCTCCTCAGGGGACACTCTACCTAGAATACGAGGGTGTTAAAAGTAGTTCGTTGAATAGTGTGCAATGCATTATTCGCAAGGCCGGCTCTCCACAAATACTCTATGTCCAGGATATAGGCACATCAACACAATATCTCATCGGCAAGTATGATCTTGAAATTCTAACACTACCCAGACTATACGTCTACGATTTGACAATAGCACAGAGTTCAGTCACGACACAAAAAGTCTCCGTGCCGGGGTACCTGCAGATTAATACAACAGAGCCGGCTGTTGTTTCTGTATTCAATATGCAAAATGAAAAGATGAATCTTGTTCACGATTTTCATTCCGTTACCGGTAATCAAAATCTTAATCTGCAACCGGGTAATTATAAAGTCATATACAGGCCCGATAAGGGAAGAAAAGCTTCAAAAACGAAGAGTATAAGTATCAAAATAGAGCCAACTAAGACATCAGTTGTTAATATCCGTTAATTGCTTCTGAGAGCAGAGTAGGCTAAGTTTACTCATCATAACTGATCTAACATGAAAAATGTATACTACACATTCTTACTTCTTTTACTTTTTTCAGCCTCAAGCGCTCAAACAACATTGTTTAACGAAACATTTAATTCCGGAGGGGCCAATTGGGTATTGAACACCGCTGATGCCGGGTCAACTGCCGGCGCAACGGGTAATTACTGGGTTATAAACAACGCTTACAATAGCTTTTTTGGTAATACACCGGCTCAGCCCGGTGCAATTGTTGGAGCGCCCAATTCCGGTTATTTACACATTAGAAGTCCATTAACTCAGAACGCTACGTTTCTGGCGCCGGCAGATGGAAATAAATTTGCTAAAATGGCAAACGGCATATCTACCCTTGGATATACCAATGTAAGTTTTAATTTTTGGTATTTATGCTATGGGGATGACTTTGCGACTGATTCATATTTTGGCAGAACCTATTACAGCATTGATGGGGGTAATACGTGGATACTGAATCCAACTACATACTCTCAAATTAACACTTGGACGCAGACAACGGTTTCTAATCCGGCTTTTGATAATCAGCCTGATTTACGAATAGCCTTTATGTGGGTTCAGAATAGTACTAATGAATTTCTTGCATCCGATCCCACATTCAGTGTGGATGATTTTAAGATTACCGGAGTTTCCGGCGGCGGCTCTGCACCGGTCGCTAGCTTTACGTTAAGTAATACCAGTTTATGTTCAGGTCAGTGTGTTCAACTGACATCTACTTCAACAGGTCAAATTGATACCTATCAATGGACTACAACAGGTGGCACGCCGGCATCATCCACCGCTAATGCTGTTAACGTATGTTATGCTAATCCGGGCACCTACACGATAACTTTGACCGTTACCAATGCCAACGGAACGGATTCCGAAACGAATACAATCACAGTTACTGCACCGCCTGCTATCAGTTCCAATCCTCAGACATCAACTATTTGCTCAGGTCAAACCATTTCATTACAGGTATCCAACGCTAATCCCGGTCAATTAACTACCTACAGTTGGTCACCAAATTCCGGCCTCAGTTCAACAACGGGAAGTTCGGTTAGTGCTAATCCCATAGTGACGACAACCTATACTATAGTAGGGACTACATCAAGTGGCTGTACATCCAGTACCACATCAGTGGTTACAGTTAATCCACAGCCTACAATATCAGTAGCACCTGCTACATTAAGTCTGTGCGCAGGAGGAACTTCCACATTAACGGCCAGTGGAGCGGCAAGCTATAACTGGGCTCCATCAACCGGATTAAGTGCAGTTACCGGATCAAGTGTAACAGCAACGCCACTCAATTCTACTACATATACAATTACAGGTACGGCTTCAAATGGCTGTATAGGTAGTACGACATCTGTGGTAACAGTCAATCCATTGCCGGTGCTTACATCAACTCCTGCGTTGAGTATTTGCAACGGATTAAGTGGAACGCTCACGGCCACGGGAGCGGCAACCTATAGCTGGACCCCTTCAACCGGAATCAACGCAATAACAGGCAGTACAGTAACAGCCAATCCAACAACCAGCACAACATATACGGTTACAGGGGTGTCATCAGCGGGCTGTTCATCAACAAGCACTAGTGTTGTTACAGTTAATACTTCACCAACAATCAGCGTTAATTCAGCTACAATCTGTTCGGGTAGTTCGGTTAATTTATTGGCGACGGGAGCGGATTCATACACGTGGTCGCCGGCAATAGGTCTTAATACGACAACCGGATCGGTGGTAACGGCAAGCGTTAACCAAAATACGACATATACCGTTAGCGGACTTTCAACAGCGGGTTGTATTGGAACAGCAACCGCTGTTATCACCGTTGGCAATTCACTCAACATCGGTGTTAACTCGCCGGTTATTTGTTTAGGGGCATCAACAGTACTAACCGCCAGTGGCGCATCGTCATACACGTGGTCACCAAATACAGCTTTAAATCAAAGTACAGGTTCAATAGTTACAGCTACGCCTTTAGAGACAATAACCTATACCGTAAGCGGATTTGATGCAAATGGTTGCTCGGGCGAGGCACTCTCTGTTGTTGCTGTAAAGCCTCCACCAACCATAGTTGTTATTAATGACTCAATTTGTAAAGGCCAGATAGCCACACTTATCGTGTCGGGAGCCAATACTTTTTCTTGGTCTCCAAGCTCAGGATTAAATATGACGTCAGGAAATAGTGTTCAGGCTAATATTATCAATACAACAACATATGTTGTTACCGGGACAGACGCTAATGGTTGTACGGCAAGCGAAGAAGTGATTGCTTTTGTTTATCCGGAAACTAATGGCACAATCAGCGGATTAAATGCTACGTATTTTACCAATGATCCTTCCACAATGATGACTGGGAATCCCCCGGGAGGGGCATTCAGCGGCCCCGGTGTTTCGGGCACTAATTTTAATCCGGCTACTGCAGGGCCGGGTACTCATACTATAACGTATACATTCACTGATGCTAATGGCTGTCAGGGGACAACATCGTTTACTGTTACGGTTAATAATCCGCTGGCCATTCAGGGCACTATGGATGAACCCTATCAGGCCCTTATATATCCCAATCCATCAAGTGGTGATGTGCTTATGCAACTTTATACGCTAAAACCAGGTATCTGCACCTTAGATATTTTAGATATTACCGGACGTCAGCTTCAAACCTCACAATCATTTATTCAATCAGGTGCAAATCAAATTCCGTTTAAGATAGATCATGCGGGCATTTATCTGGTAAGACTTACGATGCATCAACATGTCAGGATTTTAAAACTCGTTGTTGAATAAATAATCATATACATTCATTTAGATTAATAAAACGCTGCCAGTATGGTTGCGTTTTTTTATTCTGTACACGAATAGAATGCATGTGTGTAACAATACCAGTCAGAGAGCAGCATCGTGAAATAGTTTTACAGTAAATACCCTTTGTGTGACTCCAAGCATCATTCTCACCTGCGTAATCGTTTACTCGGCATTATTGTTTTTTATTACGTGGTTAACATCCCGTAATGCAACAAATGAAACATACTTTATTGGAAACCGAAGTAGTAAATGGTATATCGTAGCCTATGGAATGATTGGAGCCTCGTTAAGTGGAGTAACATTTATTTCGGTCCCCGGCGCAGTTGGAATTAATCAGTTTGCTTATTTTCAGGTTGTTCTTGGTTATATTCTTGGTTACTTGGTTATTGCGGGTATATTACTTCCTCTTTACTATAAATTACAATTAACTTCGATATATACATTTCTGGAGCAACGGTTTGGTTATTGGAGTTATAAAACCGGTTCTTTCTTTTTTATTATTTCCCGTATTATCGGAGCCTCATTTCGGTTATATATTGTTGTAAATGTTCTACAGACTTTTGTTTTTGATGGATGGGGTGTTCCATTCTGGGTTACGGTTTTAGCGTTTATATTACTCATCTTATTATACACCTATGAAGGAGGTGTCAAGACTATCGTGTATACCGATATGCTTCAAACCTCTTTTATGTTATTATCCTTACTACTCACTGTAGTCCTTATTGCCGGTGAACTTGGATATCAACTAACTGAATTGCCCGGAATCATTTCTAACAGTAACTATAGTAAAATTATGTTCACTGATTGGCAGGAAAAAACATTCATGCCCAAAATGTTTTTTGGTGGCATGTTTATTGCGATAGCTATGACCGGTTTAGATCAGGAAATGATGCAAAAGAATATCAGTTGTAAAAACATCAAAGAATCACAACGTAATATGTTAACATTCACCGGAATATTAGTCGTTGTAAATCTGATATTTCTTTGTTTGGGCGCATTACTCTATTTATTTGCCTCATCCAAGGGGATTACGGTTCCGGGCCGCACCGATGAATTATTTCCAACTATTGCACTAAAATATCTGGGTGGCTTTTCTGCGGTATTTTTTGTTATTGGAATCATATCAGCCGCATATCCCAGTGCCGATGGAGCGCTTACCGCACTAACCACATCTTTTTGTTTCGATATGTTAGGATTAAATAAAAAAACAGAAATGAGCGATCAGAAAAAGAAACGCATCCGCTATATCACTCATTTCTCATTTGCGCTGATATTACTTGTTGTAATTGTTATTTTCCGCATAATCAATGATGAAGCGGTTATACTTAAATTATTTACGGTTGCAGGTTATACTTATGGTCCGCTCTTGGGGTTATATGCCTTTGGATTGTTTTCAAAAAAAATGCTTCGCGATGCACTGGTTCCCTGTATTTGTCTGATATCAATTTTGATTACATATTTGATTGATAGTAATTCAAGCAATTGGTTTAATGGCTATAAAGTTGGATTTGAACTCATCATAATCAATGGACTGTTTACCTATATTGGTCTTTGGCTAATCAGTAAAGACCAAACTACTCAACCCGCTATTGTTAATTCATGAAAAGTGTATTCTTTTGGCTTATACTAAATACAAGCATTTGGCCTTATGCGATGGCTCAAAAAATTAATCCCCTGAATGGGGCATTAATCATATCAGGATCTTTTGGAGAGCCCCGGTTAAATCATTTCCATACCGGAATAGATTTTACTACCCGGGGTAAAACTGGTTTGTCTGTTTATGCTTTTGATGCAGGATACGTATCAAGAATTAAAGTGTCAGCTATTGGATATGGCAAGGCTATCTATATAACTCACCCTAATGGATTAATAAGTGTTTATGGTCATTTATCTAAGTTTAACGATGTCATTCAGTCTTATGTAACTACACAGCAATACAAACAACAAAAATCTGAGATTGAATTATATCCCGAAGCAAGTCAATTTATAATAAAGAAAGGAGAATTGATTGCTTATAGTGGAAATTCCGGCGGCAGTTCCGCTCCGCATCTTCATTTTGAAGTACGGGATGCTGCCGGTGAGAGTTTTCCTTTAAATCCGTTAAAGTACAATCTGGATCTTAAAGACACCATAAAACCTACGTTTCGGGAATTAGCTATTTATAATCTTAATGAACCTTCTGATATGGTTAATCCCAGGCAATACAATCTGACCACCTATCAAAAGAGTTATAAATTACAGCAACGTAGCACCCCGGATACGATCACGATTCCCTTTAATCAGGTTGGTGTTGGAGTAAAGGTTCATGATTTGGCGAATGGTTGTGATAGCGATGGTTATTTTGGAGTATATCGCTTGCAAATGAACGTCGATAATATTAAGGTATATGAGTTTGCATTAAATCGACTCGACTTTAATGAAGGGCGATTTGCTAATTGTCACATTGACTATAAACAAAAGAAAAAAAATAAAGAACAGTTTTACCGATGTTATCTGCTCCCCGGCAATAAGGCAGCTATTTATGACGCAGACCTTAACAGGGGCATCATACAATTAGGTAAAGGCGAGGTAAAGAAGGTTGAGATTATTTCTTCTGATTATTTTAATAATACATCCAATGTTGTTTTTTACATTACCACATCATCAAATGGCTATGTGCAGGCAGTTCCGCCGATTGGATTACTCGTAAAACATAATGAGTCAAAATCGTGGGGTAATACACGAATCAAGCTAACGTTTGATTCAGGTACCTTCTATGACCAAACATATTTAAAGATTGACTCAAACAAATCGTCATCCGGATATTCAACTAGTTATCTGATTCATAATGAATATACACCCCTTCATAAATCATTTTCATTGAGCATCAAGCTTAATAACAATAATACCCAATTGCCTGAATCTAAATTCGTTTTGGTGCGAATTAAGGAGAATGGCTCTGTAAGCGCTTATAAGTCAACTGTTGCTAACGGATGGGTTTCGGCGAACCCCAAAGAGTTGGGTACTTTTTATATAGCCTCGGATACCATTACCCCAAAAATAACTCCAACCAATTTCACGCCCGGACAATCGACTAAAAACAAAATGCTCACGCTAAAAATAACTGATAATTTATCGGGTATAGAAACTTATAATTTCTATGTCGATAATCAGTGGATTGTGGCAGATTATGATGCAAAGAATGATCTGATTAGTATCGACATATCTAAACAGGTATCCGGCGAACATATCTTGAAAGCAGTTGTTGTGGATGCTGTTGGCAATAAAAAAATCAATACATTTAAATTCATCAAATCATGAGCAAAATCAAGATTGGCGACAAAGCCCCGGACTTTAAGGGGATTGACCAAAACGGCAAAATCATAGCATCCAAAGATTTTAAAGGTAAAAAAGTGATACTTTATTTTTATCCAAAGGATGATACGCCCGGTTGCACGGCTGAATCATGCAACCTTCGAGATAATTATCAGGCATTACTGAAAATAGGATATGCTGTAGTAGGAGTTAGTGCCGATAATGAGAAGTCTCACAAAAAATTTGCTGATAAATATGAACTACCGTTTCCCTTAATTGCGGATACTGAGAAAGAAATAC
>BJGO01000041.1 GCA_014190535.1 Bacteroidota bacterium
ATCAAACTTCATAATTCAATTCGGTGTTGCTAAAATAAAGCAATTATTTTATTCTTATTTGGCCGATAAGAGATAATACAACGTATTTCGCAGCAGATTAAGCCCATCGGGCGTCATTATGCTTTCTGGGTGAAACTGAAAGCCGATGATTGGCATTTTTTTATGAGCAAAACACATTAATTCGTTTTCATCACTAAATGCCAGCGGCAACAGATCCTCGGGCCAATCAGTTAGGAGCAAGGAATGGTAACGCATAGCAGGAAACGGGTTGATTAGCTTGTTGAAAATGGGATGGGATAAATAATGTATCGCAGACGTTTTACCATGCATCGGGCGCTTTGCTTTAATGAGATTAGCTCCAAAAAAACAACCTAAAGCCTGATGTCCCAGACAAATACCTAATATAGGCCGCCGATGATACTGTTCCTGAATAATCTTCATAAGATTTCCCGCTTCATCCGGCGTTCTGGGGCCGGGAGACAAAACAATAAGTTCATATAAATCGAACCAGCCCTCGTTTCCATTGCATTCATCGTTTCGGATTACCGTTACCTCAAAACCAATTGCTGAAATATAATCGAGCAGATTGTAGGTAAATGAGTCGTAGTTATCAATGAGTAATATGCGCCTCACTTGAATAATTCAGGAAGGTCAAATTGGTTGAAATATTTTTTAAGATCGGTGAGTAACCCTTTCAATGCGGGAATATTGTGATCTATAAATTTAAAAAAAGATGGGGCTACCGGCTCAACCCAGCTGTATAGTTTTGAGTCTGCTTTGGTCTCCGGCTTTATGAATCCGGCCTGATTAACAAGCCATAAGGCCACACTGGCAAAGAGGAGAAATAATAGGCCCTTAAACAAGGCCCCGGCTATTTTATTGAATATTCCCAATTGAGCCACTGAAATTATTTTATCAATAACTCTGGCAAAAAGAATAACCAGGGCAACTACTCCCGCAAACAGTAAAAAGAAAGAAATCAGCGGTATGTATGGCGATGTTGAATCAAATGCATCACGGAGCCATTCAGAAAATACGGCAGTCAGTTTTAATGCAGTAAATAACCCTATGATCCAGGCAATACCTGAAAATATGGTCAGAATAAATCCTCTTACAAAACCATGATATATGCCAAATCCAATTACAAGTAAGAGAAAAATATCAATCAGCATATCAGGCTCCAAGTAATTCTTTAACCAAGCTAGATATGGTTTTGCCATCTGCCTTTCCGGCAAATGATTTTGAGGCTATGCCCATGACCTTGCCTAAATCAGATGGCCCAATTGCTCCACTATCGGCTATTATCTTACGAAGTTCAACTCGCAATTCATCTTCGGTTAATGGAGTAGGTAAAAATTTTTCAATTACCGCTATCTCTTCCTTCTCTTTTTGCGCCAGATCGGGTCGATTTTCCTTATTAAAAATTTCCAGGGAATCCTTACGTTGCTTCAGTAGCTTCTGGAGGATTTTAATTTCGGCATCTTCTGTAATCTCTCCACTAAAACCTTTTTCTGTTTTGGCCAGTATAATTGCCGCTTTAATAGCACGCAATCCCCTCAAGGTGCCCTCATCTTTATTTTTCATGGCTTCTTTCATTTCAGCCATTACTTTTTGCTCTAATGTCATATTGATTTGAATTTGTGCCAACAAAACTACTAGCATTGTTGAATTATTTAGATGCGAACTACCACATTATTGTCATTTCATTAAACAGATATGAACTTTTGCCAAGCTCGTCTATAATGTATAACATATAGCGGGTATCTAAGGATATATTTCTGCAACGATCTTTATCAAAATAGATATCGCTCATCGTGCCCTCCCAGACCCGATCGAAATTGATTCCAACCAATTCGCCACGGGCATTTAACACAGGCGATCCACTATTTCCTCCCGTTGTATGATTGGAGGCAATAAAACACGTATGCAATGCGCCATCCTTATCGGCATATTTGCCAAAGCGTTCATTCTTTAACATGGTTTCATATTGCGGCAGAAGGCTATAATCTTCAGCCTTGGCACTGTAATATTTTTCAAGTATGCCTTCGCTGGTTGTAAACCAGTTATATGTTATAGCATCGAATGGATTATATGGACTTACGGTGCCATAAGAAATTCGAAGCGTGCTGTTCGCGTCAGGAAAAAATTTTTTATCCGGCATTAACTGCATCTGTTGATTCATATATTCTCTGTTCAATCCAATCAACGGAGTATTAAACTCGCGATATTTACTCAAGACCACATTTGAGTAATTATTTACATCAATCGCTATACGATAAAGAGGGTCCGACTCCAGTTGCTTTTTTGATCTACTACTTAATTCATCAATCCACTTGATAATCAGAGATTCATTATCGATAAATGAACGCGGATAGATATCGGCACAGAATCGTTCTATGTTGTAATTATATTTTTTTAACTCACTATCCCATTCTTTAATGCGGTATTTTGCCGGTACATTGTTCCAGTATACTGGAATTAGCTCGTTAAATACCGCTTCATCCACCTTGCTATTTATGTAGAGAAACCAGGATTTTATTTTAAGTTTTAAAGCATCTTTTTCTTTTGTGGTAAGCTTAAAATTTTTTGTTTCAGCATCGTCTACTATAGACTTCAGCGTTTCAACAATCTTATAGACTTCGGGGGCGATAAGCGCTTCTGTGGTATAATCCAAAACAGATTGATAACTCCTTATTGAATCATAATAAAGGCTCATCAACCCGAGAGTTGATTTTACATTATACTCGTCAGTGCTTTTTTCAATTAGTTTTTTTTCCATTTCTTTTTTTTGTTGAACCACATTACACTCACGCAGTCCTTTCATTTCGCCCTGCCATTTTTTCCAGGCATTGCTTACTCCATTATACTTCGCCTGATACTGTATCCGAATAGTATCATTTTGCTTCATGAAGGATTCCCAAACTGCTAATCGTTTTGTTCTAACATCCACACGAACAGGGTTTGCAATATTAGCCACTAAATCCACTGCATAGGATGTCAGATATTGTTGCGTTCGTCCCGGGAAACCGTAGACCATTGTAAAGTCTCCCTCTCGCAATCCTGATGCCGATACAGGAAGAACATATTTGGGCTTATAGGGTTTGTTGTCAGCACTATATTCGGCCGGTTGATTTGCCGCATTTGCATAAATGCGAAATAAGCTGAAATCGCCGGTATGTCTTGGCCACATCCAATTGTCTGTGTCGCCACCATAATTACCGATACTGATTGGCGGAGTGCCTACTAAACGAATGTCGGTAAATACTTCAGTGGTAATTAAAAAGTATTGATTACCGTTATAAAAGGGCACAACGCTGGCTGTGTAATTTGTGCCTTTAATGGATTCATTAATCAAAAAAGTGCTTATACTGTCCACGCGTTTAGAGCGTATGATTTCGTTGTGCAAATCACTGACCACGGGAAGAATTTTATCGGTAACATCGTCGATGCGGACAATGAACGAAACGCTGAGACCCTTGCACGGCAATTCTTCATTTTTATTTTTTGCCCAGTATCCATTTGTCAAATAATCACGGTCTACACTGCTAAGCCGCTGAATATTGCCAAGTCCGCAATGATGATTGGTAACCAATAATCCGTCCTGACCTATTATCTCTCCGGTACACCCGCCACCAAAAATGACAATAGCATCTTTTATTGAGGGCTTATCTGTGCTATATAGCATTTGTTTATCGAGCTGAAAGCCCTTGCTGCGCATATCGTTTATCGTTGCCTCGTCCAATAAATTGGGTTGCCACATCCCCTGCGACATGGAATATGTTGGCAACAGGAAAGAAAAAAGAACCAAAAGTGAATACTTCATATGTAGTAATTGAATGCGTATAAAAATATAAAAGAGCAAACAATGTGTGTTCTCCTGTAAAAATTATTTCTCTTTTCTGAGTAATGTAGATATAGGGTAATGGTCGGAATAATTTTTATGGATACAGCGGTAGTCGTATGCTCGATAGGCGGGGTCAAAAAGAATAAAGTCTATACGAAAAAGTGGAATTGGGCTTATATAAGTATGTCCTATACCCCACCCTGACTCTATGAAAGCATCAGAAAGATTTTTAGTGAGTTGGTCGTACGTGTACGAAATAGGCGTGTCGTTGAAATCGCCGCATAATATCACTTTATATGGCGACTTGCTGATGTAATCGGTTAAGGTTAAAACTTGTTCAGCCCTTACGATAAATGCATTTTTTATTTTATTGGCAATGCGTTTATTGGACTCGCCGTCTATTGGTTTGCCCTGTTGCAGACTATCAATGTAATTATAGTCTTTCTGTGCAAGTCGATAAGACTGCAGATGAACATTAAATACCCGAAAGGTATCGGATGGCGTAACAATATCTGTATAGATTGCTATGTTCTTAGTTCGGGTGCTAAACTTTACAACGCCTTTATTGATGATAGGATAATTAGTAAAAGTTGCTATTCCCCATTTCTGTTTTTTTTGCAACACATAATTAATCTCAACGTGCGCATACTTAAAACCTGCCTTAGTTCTAAGTAGTGCTGTATTGTTATAGAAGCCAGTATCCTGTGTGTAATATTCCTGAAAACAAGCGATATCGGGGTTTTCATCTTTAATTATAGATATCATACCCTTCCTGGATCGTTCATTATTGGTCCAGTTATATAAATCGAAATTGCGCACATTATATGACATGATACGAATACCCCCCGGTTCAGCATGCTCCGGTTTATGCTTGTTAAATCCAAACGACACAAAATCGCGGACCAAAGGCATCGATATGAACAAAATAGTTAATGGAAGCAGGCTGTACTTAATTCGGACAATGATCCAAAATCCAAGAAGAAAAAAATTTATGAGAAACAAAATCGGGAAAATCCAACCGGCAACAGAAAAAATCCAGATTGTTTTAGGGTTGATATACTGAGCTAAAACAGCCGCCGCCAGTGCCGTGTTAAGCAAAACCGTAACCACAATCATCAGACGCTTAAAATAATTAAGAAATCGCGCCATTTATTTTTTGTTGCTGTAATTAAATAAAAACGTTTTTTCATCCTGACTCAGACTCTCATATCCCGACTTCGAAATTTTATCCAGTATGGTGTCTACTCGTTGCTGTACGTCTCGATCTGTTTTGGCCCGGGGTGTTTCTTTATTTCTCCTTGTTGCACTGCCTATGTGTACATTTAAGTGGGTGCGTTTTTTTTGTTTGCGCTGAAACAACAGCCACCAGCTACTAAAATCGACTCCACGTTGAAGCGACTTAATAAAAACAAAACCAAAAAAAGCGCCACCAAGGTGAGCAATATGTCCGCCGGCGTTCCCCAGTGGTATAGAAATAATATCCAGAATAATAAGGGCTAATGCAATCCACTTTAATCGCACCGGACCAATTAGTAATAGAGACAACTGGTAATCGGGTAGCAAGGTGGCGGCAGCAAGCATAACGCCAAACACCCCCGCCGAGGCGCCTATCATTGTTGGGCTTTGTGATGATGCCGAAAAAACTGGTATTAAATTGTATAAGGCAATGTATGTAATGCCGCCGGATGCAGCAGACATCAGATACACCGGCCATATTTTTTTTTCACCTAAAAACTCCGTGAATATAATTCCCATCCAGTACAACATTAACATGTTAAACAAGAGATGGAAAAATGAAAAATGTACAAAAGCATAGGTTATTGTTGTCCAAATTCGAGTCAGCCAGTTTGGTATATATGGGGACAGGCTAATATAATCTGTCATCAAATCAAACGAAGCTAAGTCGTTTGTAACAAAAAAGAATAAACGCAATATGCCAACCAAAACAAATACAGCCACATTTAACACAATGATCTGTGTCAGCTTGGATGACGACTGAATAAATTGTGTTTTAATATCGTACCAGAGTCCTGTTGCCATAGTTGTCTAAAAGAAGTCGCGTCTGCGTGTTTTGTTCCAATATTTAATGAGAATAAAACCAACCAGCATGCCGCCGAGGTGTGCAAAATGGGCCACACCATTTTGCGTGTCGCTGAATCCGGCATACAATTCAAATAACCCATATAAAAACACAAAATATTTTGCCTTCATCGGTATGAAAAAATATAAATAGATATGTGTGTTCGGAAACAACATCCCAAACGCAAGAAGAACACCAAAAACAGCACCCGATGCGCCAACAACAGGAATATTTGCCATTTGTAACGCCAGTTCCTGCGCCAATTCCTGCGATTGTAGTATTGTGTTGGATGATATAGAATTCCAGGAATTATAAAAGGCATTAACCCGATTTACAAAATCATCATCATACAACAGATCGCTGTGCCCCTCAAACAAGTATTTAAAATTATCGCGGGTTGGCTCGCTTAAATATTGATCTACAGCCAACTGTATATCATACATTTCATAAGCAGTATATCCAAGGTGAGCCAGTGCACCACCTATACCACAAATAAGATAAAACATCAGAAAGCGCTTAGGCCCCCAGACGTTTTCGATAATCGCTCCAAACATCCACAAGGCAAACATATTAGAAAAAATATGCATAAAATTTCCATGCATGAACATGTGGGTAATTAACTGAAAGGGCTTAAAATATGTAGAGGTGAAATAATGTAATCCTAACAGTTCGGTTAAATCATAATTAAAGCTTTGTTGTAACACCTGTGTTGCCAGAAACATTAATCCATTGATGATCAATAGATTTTTAACAATTAATGGCAGTATTTCAAATCGCGACGGCCTGTATTCTTGCATGTACTTTCCTTGTGTTTTATGACTTACCGCTGAATTGTTTTTCCAGATCCCTGATGGAATAGGTTATGAATGTAGGCGAGCCATCGGGTGTGTAATAAGGGTTCTCGCAGGCAAATAGTTCATCTAATAAAAACCGACACTCTTTTTCGCTCAGCGACTTGCCATGCTTAATACAATTTAGCTTGGCAAAGGCCCGGGCTACGGCCTCTCTTCGGTTATGTTTTAATTCCTGACTCTGTTTGTATGCATCAAGTATTTTTTCAAGGGCTTCTTGTTCTTGTCCGGTCAATACCTCTGAAGGCGCCCCATGAATAACATAGGTTGTTCCTCCAAAAGGATGTATATCAAAACCCAACTGCTTCAGCTCATCCATTACATCCGCCAATAGCAATGCGTCGGACTGATTCAATGTAATCTGAACCGGAAACAATTGCTGTTGTGTGCTAATTTTTTGACCATTCAGGTACTTCAAATACTGATCAAATAAGACTCTTTCGTGCGCCGCCTGCTGATCGGCAATAATGTATCCCGACTTGATCTGAGAGAGGATATACTGGTTATGAATCTGAAAAGCAATCTGCCCGTCTTGATGTTGTTCTTCCTGATTAAATAATACCCGATCTTCCTGCTCCCACTTACTTGGAATGGTATATACTGTCGTTTTATTTTGTTTTGCCTCTTCATATAAACTCTTCCAATAGGTCGGTGACGCTGAAGATTTATCAGGTGGTCGGGCATCTGTATATGATGACGGCGCTAATGTTTCGGAGGATATTGTTTTAGGAGCCGCCTGCAGCGCCTGATTCATGTTGGAGAACGCTGTCTCCTGATCAAAATCTAGCGTAGGGGAAACTGAATATTTGCCCAAAGAATGTTTTACTGCAGTATGAACAAACGTGTAAATAATTTTTTCGTCATCAAACTTAATTTCCTGTTTTGTGGGGTGCACATTGACATCAATGCGGGCAGGATCAATATCCAAGAAGATGGTGTAGAGTGGGTGTGCATCAGAAGGAATCATTTCGTCATATGCCGTTACGATGGCGTGATGTAAATAATGGCTTTTAATAAAGCGATTGTTAACAAATAAAAATTGTTCACCACGCATTTTTTTTGCTGTTTCCGGTTTGCCGATAAAGCCGTAAATCGTCAGCACGGTTGTTTTTTCTTCAATCGGCACTAATCGTTCGTTGTACGGGTGGCCAAACATTGCCACAACACGTTGCCTGAGATTGCCTTCCTTTAAATGAAATAATTCAGCGCCGTTATGATGAAAAGTAAATGAAATATTGGGGTGAGCCAGAGCTACTCGTTGAAACTCATCGATGATGTGTCGAGTTTCGGCCGCATTACTCTTTAAAAAATTTCGGCGGGCCGGAACATTATAGAATAGATTTTTAACCGTGATCGAAGTTCCGGGATTCGCCGCTGTTGGATCTTGTGATATAAATATTCCTGCCTCAATAATGAGTTGCGTGCCTACTTTATTCAGCTCCATTCTTGTCCGCATTTCTACCTGCGACACTGCGGCAATAGACGCCAAAGCCTCGCCTCTGAAACCCATTGTTCTTATGTGGTACAAATCCTCCGGCTTGCGGATTTTTGATGTGGCGTGTCGCTCGAAACTCATTCGCGCATCGGTGTCTGTCATTCCGCAACCATTGTCGATAACCTGAATCCAGGTTTTGCCCGCATCTTTTACAATCAACTGTACTCTATTTGCCCCGGCATCAACAGCATTTTCCATCAGCTCTTTTACTACACTCGAAGGCCTCTGCACCACTTCGCCTGCGGCGATTTGATTGGCTATGATGTCGGGTAGTAATTTTACAATATCTTCCATTCGATATATAATCCGTCTATTTTAGACAAAGTTAATCTTATTATAAATGCTTTTAGCGCCTATACGGTCGTGTTGTTCCAGAGTAATGATGCGTCACCGTAACTTAAAAAACGATAGCCGTTTTGAAGTGCGTGGTCATAAACCTTCTTCCAATCGTTTCCGATAAAAGCCGAAACCAATAAAAGCAATGTACTCTTAGGCTGATGAAAGTTAGTAATTAGCCCATCGCACATTTCAAATTCGTGCCCCGGCACTATCATTAAGTGGGTTCTTCCACTGATTTGATTTAACTCACAATCTTTAATATAGTTCATTACGGCCAGGATACTGTCTGCGCGCTCGTAGTTATTGTAACTATATACTTCCCACTGAGACAGAAAAAAATAATGTGGCTTATTAATTTTTTGGTATTGAATCTGTATTCCCCAGCCAAAGAGCGTTTCCAGGCTCCGCATGGATGTTGTTCCTATGGCAACTATGGGAATTTTATTCATTACGGCCTCATAAATCTGATTTACTGCCTTGGCTGAAATATGTATCTCTTCTCCATGCATCTGATGCTCCGCGGCATTATCCGACTGAACCGGCTTGAATGTTCCCGCACCAACATGCAAGGTTATATCACAAAATTGGTGGCCCTTCTGTACAAGTGCATCTATCAAATCTTGAGTGAAATGAAGTCCGGCCGTTGGGGCCGCAACAGAGCCCTCAATATGGGAATACACTGTCTGATAGGATTCCTTATCGGACTCGTCCGCTTTTCGCTTGATATAGGGCGGCAAGGGTGTTAAGCCAAACAGATTAATAATTTGAGAAGCGTCATGGGGGCTGTTCCAGTTTAAACGCACGGTATATTCGTTTGCCGCTATCTCAATTAGATTAGCTTGCAACAATATATGAGTACTATCAAATTCTCTGGTTTGTTCCAGAATTTCTCCAACAGTCCATTTTTTTTTATTTCCAACCATACACCTGAACGTGGCCTCCTCACATTGATGCAATACTGCCTCAATTGGGTTGTTCAATGGCTCCAGTAAAAAAAGTTCTATTACGTTTCCGCTTTTAGTTAGAAATTGTAATCGGGCCTGTATAACTCTGGTATTATTACGCACAAATAACACCGGCGACTCAAACAATTGTACAAGATCTTTGAATATGTTATCTGAAATTAATCCGTTTTTGTAGACCAATAATTTCGATTCGTCGCGTTTTGGTAATGGTGAAATAGCAATACGTTCATTTGGTAACTCATAATTGTATTCATTGATACTTATTTCCTGAATCAGTTTCATAGCGTTTAAATTTAATTTGCTTTTTACAATTAGCTTTTTTTGTTACCAATTACTATACATCCAACATTTTTTTGTTAGAAAGGTTGATGAAATAAGATCGCCCAAAAATCAACGTTTAACTTGATTTACAACCTGATGATTCAAGCGCTTTTTATATTTTCATTATTATTTGTTTGGCCGGTTTTCACCTCCCACACATCACATAACCGGGACAATGAACAAACGCCCATAGATCCGCCATTTAACAATCAAGAAAGTCGCCGCTGGGCAGATTCGTTATTTAAAACATTAACGCCGGACGAACGGCTAGGTCAATTGTTTATGGTTGCCGCCTATTCGAACAAAGATGAAGCTGAGAAAAAAAGAATCGAATACCTTATAAAAAACCATCATATCGGCGGAATTATTTTTATGCAGGGAGGGCCGGTGCGGCAAGCCTCGCTAACTAATTATTACCAGTCTATTTCAAAAGTACAACTGATGATTGCTCAGGATGCAGAATGGGGTTTATCGATGCGTCTCGACTCAACGCCCGATTTCCACCGACAGTTGATGTGGGGCGCTATTCAGAATAATCAACTCATTTACAAAGCGGGCCGTGAAATAGCCAGAGAATGCCGCCGACTTGGTGTTCATATCAGTTTTTCTCCTGTTGTTGATATAAATAGTAATCCATTAAATCCTGTTATTGGCGATCGATCTTTTGGAGAAAACAAAATAAATGTTGCGGAGAAAGGTATAGCCTATATGCGCGGACTACAGGATGGCAAGGTGCTTGCAAGCGCCAAACATTTTCCCGGACACGGCGACACCGATAAAGACTCGCACAAGACCCTGCCAACCGTTACCGCGTCTGCCAGCCGTATCGACAGCCTGGAGCTTTACCCTTTCATAAAACTCGTTAACAGCGGTGTTGGAAGTGTTATGGTGGCCCATCTCAATATACCATCGCTGGATAGTAGCGGAACCGCCTCCACCCTATCATCAAATGTTGTAACCGGTCTGCTTAAAAATAAAATCGGATTTAATGGCCTTATTTTTACCGACGCCCTGAATATGAAGGGGGTTGCCGATTTATATCCTGCAGGCGAAGTCGACGTCAAGGCCCTTATTGCCGGGAATGATGTATTGCTTTTTTCCGGAAATGTTTCGGGGGCAATTACGGCTATCAAAAAAGCGGTTCAGGAAAACTTAATAAAACAGGATTCCATCGATGCAAAAGTTAAAAAAATATTGGCCTGCAAACATTGGCTTGAGTTAAATAAGAAGCAACGAGTAGATTTAAAAAATCTGCACAAGGATATAAATACTCCTGAGGCCTTGCATATTCGGGATGAACTGACTGCAAGCGCACTGACCTTAGTGCGCAATAAAAGCAACCTGATACCTTTTAAACAAAGACTGGACACCTTCCGCTTTGCTTCTGTGTCGATAGGTTCATTCAACGAAACAAATTTTCAAAAAAGGTTGAAAACCTATGCCCCTGTAAAATCATTCCATATCGACAAACAGGCTTCAAAAGAGGATTTCCTGAAGTTGATTGACTTACTCAAAAATTACACTGTTGTTTTCGTTAGCCTACACAACATGAACAGAAAGTTTGATAATAATTATGGAATTACCGACAACTCAAAATTATTTATCAGTGAACTTGAAAAAAAATGTCACGTTGTTACCACGCTGTTTGGAAACCCTTATTCATTAAAGTTTTTTGAAAAATCAAATCATCTGTTAATGGCCTACAGTGGCGAAAATGATGTACAAGATTTTGCTGCACAATTATTATTTGGTGGAATTCCGGCGCGAGGGAAACTTCCTGTGAGCGCTTCTGACGAAATTAAGGCGGGCGAGGGGCTATTCACAACCTCTTGTCGATTACGATTTACCGATCCGACTGATTATGAATTTATTCCAAATAAACTAAATCAAATCGACAGTATTCTGGAGGCGGCAATTATTAACAGAGCGTTCCCGGGTTGTAGAATGCTCGCCATAAAAAATAATACCATATTCTACGATAAGGCTTTTGGTTTTTATACCTATGACCGCACAGACTCGGTTCATTTAAATGCTGTATATGATGTTGCCTCTATAACTAAAAGCGCCGCAACAACATTGGCCATTATGCGTCTTTATGAGGAAAAAAAAATTAACCTCAACGACCCGATAAATAAGTATTTACCCTGGCTTTCTCAAAGCAATAAAGCCAATACTACATTGAAAGAACTTCTTCTGCACCAGGGGGGCTTAAAAGCCTGGATCCCCTTTTATAAAACCATACAAACTAAGGATGATGCTATCAGCTATACAAGAAACAGGCAACATTATATCCAGATAGCAGACAATATGTACCTACACCACGAATACCTTGACACCATAAAAAAGATGATTTTGAACAGTCCGGTATCTGATAAAAAAGAATATGTATACAGCGATTTAGACTTTATTCTTTTAGGCTGGATCGTTGAAGCGGTAACGAATTCGAGACTCGACGACTATGTGCGCTGTGAAATTTATGCTCCTCTTGGTATATCACAAACAACCTATTTGCCCCTTGACTACTTAGAAAAAAAAAACATCGTCCCGTCCAATTATGACTATGATTTCCGCCGACAAAGACTTGTTGGCTTTGTCCACGATCCGGGATCAGCATTAATGGGGGGCGTAGCTGGTCACGCGGGACTTTTCTCTGATACATACGGCCTTGCTGTTATCCATCAGATGTTATTGAACCATGGAATCTATGGAGGCTATAAAGTCTTTGACAGCGCTACTGTTGACCTTTTTACCTCAAAACAATCTACTATAAGTAGGCGAGGGCTAGGCTTTGATAAACAAGAGCCGAATGTCAACAAAAAAAGTCCTTGTTCAGAATTGGCATCCGATAACACGTTTGGCCATCAGGGCTTTACCGGCACTTGTGTTTGGTCTGATCCACTAACACAGTTAACGCTAATCTTTTTATCTAACAGAACATTTCCTGACGACACTAATAATAAAATCAGCACTATGGCTGTGAGAACAAAAATTCATACCCTACTATATGAGTCGGTTGTTGGGCATGCTGAAAATCCTGGTCGATTTTGACATAATGCAACCATTTATATCTTTAATGTGTTCAAACTGACTTAAATCGTTTTTCGCATGCGTATTGGAATTGTTTGTTATCCGACCTACGGCGGTAGTGGTGTCATTGCTACGGAGCTGGGTAAGGCATTAGCTCTTAAGGGCCATCAGGTACACTTTATTACCTATCGTGTTCCGGCACGTTTAGATTCATTTATCGAAAATGTATACTACCATGAGGTTAATTATGCCGACTACCCGCTATTTGAAAGAGCGCCATACGAAAGTGCCCTGGCCAGTAAAATTGTTGACGTTGCCCTTTACGAAAATCTTGACCTGCTTCACGTTCACTACGCTATTCCTCACGCCTCCGCGGCATTTATGGCCCGTGAAATATTAAAAAGTAAAAAACATTATTTACCCTACATCACAACCCTGCATGGAACAGATATTACTCTGGTTGGCAAAGATGCGACTTACGCTCCTGTTGTTGAGTTTTCCATTAATCAAAGCGACGGGGTCACTGCGGTGTCAAACAGTCTAAGAGAAGACACTTACAAAAACTTTAATATCCAAAAAGACATATCGGTGATACATAATTTTGTAGACACTTCCCGATTTAAGAAAGCACGAAAAGAACACTTTAAGAAAGCAATTGCGCCAAACGATGAAAAAGTACTCATACATACCTCTAATTTCAGGCGTGTTAAACGCACAGAGGATGTTATTCGGGTATTTAAATTAATTCACGATAAACTGCCGTCCAAGTTGCTTTTGGTCGGCGATGGTCCTGAACGACAACCCATGGAGCAACTGTGTAGAGAACTACATATTTGTGATAGCGTTCGTTTTTTGGGCAAACAAGAGGCCATTGAAGAACTTCTTGCAGTGAGCGACTTGTTTTTAATGCCCTCCGAGAGCGAGAGTTTTGGGCTTGCGGCTTTAGAGGCTATGGCTTGCGAAGTGCCTGTAATTTCATCCAATACCGGCGGAATTCCTGAGGTAAATATCCACGGCAAAACCGGTTTTATGAGCGCCGTTGGTGATATTAAAGATATGTCAGAAAATGCCATCCAGTTGCTGTCAAACATGTCTTTGTACAAAGAGTTTAAAAATAATGCATATGCTCAGGCTCAACGGTTCGATATAAACATCATCCTGCCTGAATATGAATCATTTTATTCCAAAGTTGTTGAGCGCCATTTCGTTATTACGAAATAAAATACAGTGCCATAGATTGCTGTTTAATATACAAGCTCTTACTAAGTGAAATACAATTGATTTTTGTTTTATGATTTGTAATACTCTAAATCCATTGGTTTTTTCGTTTTGCCTCTTGTTTTCACTCACGCTACTTGCCCAGGAGCAACAAAATGAAGTGGTGCTTAAATACATAAATCAATATAAAGAAATTGCCATAAAGGAGATGAAGATGTATGGCATTCCGGCAAGCATTACGCTATCTCAGGGAATTATTGAATCCAACTCCGGAAGAAGCACTCTTGCTGTTAACGGAAATAATCACTTTGGAATTAAATGTCATAACTCATGGTATGGCAAAACCATTATAGAAGACGATGACGTAAAAAATGAATGTTTCAGAAAATATGAAAACCCGGAAGAGTCTTTCCGGGACCACTCCGAATTTTTAAAGACTCGCGAACGATATGCTTTTTTATTTAAATATGCGACCACCGACTACAAAAGCTGGGCCTATGGCCTCAAACAGGCAGGATATGCAACAAATCCGAAGTATGCCGAAATTTTAGTTAGAAACATTGAAACATATCAACTCTATCGTTTTGACGACACAAGTCATGTTTCTGATAACAATAACGCAAGCATTGAACCGACACCACTTACAACAAACACAACTTGGGCCTCTCGCATCTTTTTGCGGAATAATATCAAAGCAGTATACTTAATGCAAAATGAATCCTTATCTGATATTGGTAAATTATCGGGACAGGGGCTTTCACGAATACTTAAATACAATGACTTATCTAAAAATTTAAAACCGGCCGATGGAAGCATCATATATCTCCAACCTAAAAGACGAAAAGGAAGCGATCTATATCACACTGTTGCTAATAACGAAACCATGTATCTGATTTCTCAACAATATGGTATTCGCCTAAAAGATCTTTATCATATAAATAATATTGCTTTGGGTGAAGAGCCGGCCATTGGTGAAATAATATATCTTAGAAACAAGAGAAGCACCACGCCTATTTTAAGGAAAGATAAAAGTGTAAAACCACAATCTAATTCAGGTTATACCAATGTTATTATCCAAGAGAATAAAAAAGATTCAACTAATAAGACTATTGTAAATACAACAACCCCAACCGACGAAACTAAAAACAACTCTAATTCTATATCAATAAATACAGATAATTCGTACTATACGGTTCAATCTGGCGATACATTATATGGAATTGCAAGAGCGCACAACACATCCGTGGAAAAACTTAAAGAACTGAACGAATTTCAAACTGAAATCATTCACGCTGGGATGAGAATCAGAATCAAGTAGCCGTTGTTAGTTGCTTGTTCTGTACTACTTTTGCACTCGCCAAATTACGCATGATTAAATTACACGATAAATCGTTCAAACCATACCTAACCGGAAATGAAATTCAGGGCCATATTAAGCAATTGGCTTCCCGGATTAATGCTGATTATCAGAACAAATTGCCCCTGTTTATAGCCGTACTCAACGGATCTTTTATGTTTGCTTCTGACCTACTTAAAAATATATGTGTTGATTGTGAGATCTCTTTCGTTAAACTTGCGTCCTATCAGGGGACTCAGTCAACAGGGTCGGTAAAAACACTAATCGGGCAGGATATGCCTATGAAAAATCGAAATATTATCATTATTGAAGATATTGTTGACACCGGGAAAACACTTTATGAGTTTTTACCAATTATTCGCTCTCAAAACCCCGCTTCTGTCGAAATAGCTTCGCTATTGGTAAAACCGGGGGCGTTGAAATATGATGTTAATGTTAAATATCGCGGTCTGGAGATTCCTAATGATTTCATTGTAGGTTATGGTCTTGATTATGACGGTTTGGGTAGAAATCTTAACGATATTTACGTAATAAACAGCACTGGCAACAATGATTAATAATGACAAAATACTTGTTTTAGCCCCCCATACCGATGATGGCGAATTGGGATGTGGCGGAAGTATTGCAAAATTTATTGAGTCGGGAAAGGATGTTTATTACGTCGCTTTTTCCTTGTGTCGAAAATCTCTTGGAGAGGGTTTAGCCCCCGACACACTGGAAAAAGAGGTCAAGGCGGCCACCCTGGTTTTAGGTATTAGTCAGAAAAATCTTCACCTATATGATTATGATGTTCGCAACTTTTATGCGAATCGCCAGGAGATTTTAGAAGACATGGTTCGATTAAAGAAGGAGATTAATCCAACACTGGTTCTTACTCCCTGCTCAACCGATTTGCATCAGGATCATCAGGTTATTCACAATGAATCTTTAAGAGCGTTTAAAGATGTGTCGATTATTGGCTACGAGCTGCCTTGGAACAACTTGTCTATCAAAACCAACTTCTTTATCAAACTTGAAGAGCGGCACGTGATGAGAAAAGTTGAGGCGTTGAAAGAATATAAATCACAGTCTCACAGACCTTATTGTAATGAGAATTTTTTACGCTCCCTGGCAACAGCTCGCGGTGTTCAAACCGGAGCGGCTTTTGCCGAGGCCTACGAAGTACTAAAGTTTATCAGTTAATATGCTCAGAGTTGCGGTTCTATTAGATAATACGCTTAAAACGGATCGGCGCGCCTTAATGGAATTGAGCACCCTAAATAAACTGCCTATTGACTTAACTCTATTTTGCAATAAAGAGCCCGACCTTCCTGAAAATGAGCAGAGGGGCAATATGAAAATTAAGCGCCTATTTAACTCGGCAATGTGGGCATTTTCAAGCCGAAAATTGTTGGATGATTTTGCCAAGAAATTATCAGAGGAAAACTTTGATGTTTTGCATTGTCACGATCAATATCTATTGCACGTCGGCGCAACAGTAAAAAGATTGAAGCCAAACACTATTTTGATTTATGAGTCCAGAGAACTTTTTCACTCTTGGCCGCTCAACTACGCAAACCTTTCTTTTATCAATACGATTAAGGCTAAAATTGTTCGCTTGTATGAAATGCGCAGAGAAAAACAAAATGGCAAACAAATTGACTATCTCATAACCGTTAACGAATCGCTTGGTAATATTTTGGAGAAATATTTTAATATTAAAAACAAGGCAATTATTACAAGAAATATTCCAGCCTTTAAAGAAATCCCAGAGAAAGATTTTACGCTGAGGCATAAATACCATATTCCTGACAAGGATAATGTTGTAGTATATATTGGTGTTAATGTTTATCGACACACCAATTGTATGGAGCAATTTGTTGACGCAATTGCCGGCATGAATAACTTGCATTTGATTATTATAACCCGAAGAAACGAACGACGCATATGGTTTGAGAATTATGTTAGGGAAAAGGGATACCGCAACATCTATTTTCACGATTTAATACCTGTTGATAAAATTGAGGAAACAATTTCATGTTGCAACATAGGCCTGGTAACCGCCTGGTATAAAAAAAAGCTCTCTTACTGGTTGGCGCTTGATAATAAATTATTTACATATATCATGAGCGAAATGCCCGTATTAGGCACGGCACAACCCGAATATGAAAAGATTATTATCAATCATCATGTGGGGCAATGTGTTAACCCTGAAACACCCGGAAGCATTGAAAAAGCTATTAATGAATTGATTTTAAATAAATCAACATACATAAGCAATTGTAAAAAAGCTAAATATGATTTATGCTGGGAAAAAGAAGAAGCCTCACTATTATCACTTTATCATCAGTTAATCAAATGAAAAATGTAAGCTTTTTTGATAAATGAAAGTTGTTATCGTTCATTACGGCCTCGGGAATGTATCAAGCATCAAAAACATGTTGTCTTATTTAGGTTTTGATGCGGTTATTAGTGGTGATGAGTCCACGATTAAACAGGCCGATAAATTGATTTTACCCGGCGTGGGTGCTTTTGATCGCGGAATGACACATATAAAAGAAAAAAACCTTTTAGATGTTTTAAATACTAAAGCGCAAATTGAAAAAAAACCCATACTTGGAATATGTCTTGGTATGCAATTAATGTGCAGTAAAAGCGAAGAGGGTGTGTTGGGCGGCTTAAACTGGTTTGATGCAGATGTTATCCGATTCCCTAAAGGCAGTAAAATACGTGTGCCGCACATGGGTTGGAATAGCATC
>BJGO01000042.1 GCA_014190535.1 Bacteroidota bacterium
TTGTGTCAATGGAATTTTAATTTTATTACCCATATAATCCATCAGCGAATAAGTGATATTATCTTTCGTTATCGTGCTTATCTTAACCATTCCCATATCCATATCGGTTCGTGATTGTTTGCCTTTAAAGGTCATAACCATAGTAAGGTTTTGCATCAGCGACTTGGTTTGAGCATCCAGGCCATCTATATCTATATGATAGGTGATGGAGCCATCTTGTTGAGCAAATAAAGATGCTGAACCCAGCATGACACCGAAAAGCAGAATTAATTTTTTCATGATTTACCAGTTTATTTTTTGTTTGTTTAAAAATGAGGTAATGCCTTTTTTACAATCCGGAGTTGCCCGCGTTTCGGCATTTTGTCTTGCCGCATATTCCAAAGCGTCGGCTAATGGCAAATGCCTGATTTCGGCAAACATCTGTTTGATACGACGCACCGAATCGCCGGAGGCTTCCTGAATCAACTGAAGGCAACACGTATCGGCTAGCTGATAGAGCTTATCCCGCTCAACCACTTCGTTGATTAACCCGATGTGCACAGCGTCTGCGGCAGAAATGAGTTTACCACTCAGCATCAGTTCACGTGCTTTGGTTTCACCGATTTTCCTGATCAGAAAAACCATTACTATAGCCGGCACAAAACCAATTTTTACTTCGGTGTAACCGAACTGGGCTTCGGGAACCGACAAGCTGATATCGCAAACCGTTGCCAAACCGCAACCTCCGGCAATAGCATGCCCCTGAATGGCGGCAACAACGGCCTTAGGTCCTGCATAAATCATTCGGAACAATGCCGCAAGTTGTGCGGAGTCAGCAAGATTCTCTTCAAAGGTATTAGTCTGCAGTTGTTGTAAATAGTGCAAATCGGCACCGGCGCTGAATACCTCGCCTTCTGCACGAAGCTGTATGACTTTAACCTGTTCGTTATTATACATAGATACCAGGGCTTCGGTGAGTTGTAATACCACGTAATCGTTCAGTGCATTGCGTTTTTCTGCCCGGCTCAAGGTGATATATCCGATGCGATTATTGATTGTAGTTTTAATCAGAGCGTCCATGTATCGTGGTCAAAGGTATATATAAGGTATTGTATATGTCAAGGTTTTCTTTGTTAATATTCCATACGCATTGATTATGAATAGATGCCCGATATAAGGAATCAATGCGAATAAGTAACCCCTCCTTTTGGGTTTGAATCTCACAAAGTGAACTATTTAATCCGGTTTGTGTGAACGTAAACCAATCCGATCTAATCTGATTATTTGAATGGCTTCCATAAGGAACACAAATAATTTCATTGGCATATTCTTTAAGGAAATACTGCTTCAGATATCGGTCCGTATGGTTTTTAGTCATATCCAGGTTATAGGGATACATAACAATAGCCTTATCCCGATTGCGAACGGTGGCCAGAGGGTACTTCCCAACAGAGAATACCTGCACATACTGTTTGGATGATTTTTGAAAATAAGACCAGTTACCGAGTGCAATAATCAACACTAATGCTATCAAAGTACTCCGCAGGTACTTAGGATTGTTTGAACTCAGATAAGTAGTACCCAACAAAACTGCTATAAACAAGAGCACCGCGGCTAATGCAGTAAAAGAACGAATATGCACCAGGGCCACAGGAAATGTTTGAATAAATGCTATGGCATCATTAACACCGGTTACAATAACCGATATCAGGTGCCCAACCGGATACATAATACCTGGGAGAAAACTCAACGCAATCAAGAGCATGAGCGCATAGATAACCATAGTCAGAACCGGAACCACGATCAGATTGGCTAAAAGAAAATGAACAGGGATCTGATTAAAATAATACAGAATCAGTGGCATTGTAAACAATTGAGCCGCCAGAGAAACGCTAACCATCTTCATGATATAATCGAGTATCGGATTGGGTGTATGTAGCCGCTCATAGAGTACAGGTTGCATCACAATTATTCCCCATACGGCAAAGAATGAAAGCTGAAAACCAATATCAAAAAGGATTAAGGGATTATGTATAAGTAAAACAAATGCCGATGCAAATAAAATATTAAGCGTTACCATCGGGCGTTTCAGGTAGTGGCAACACGCTACAAAAGTAATCATGGCCGAAGCACGCACCACACTTGAAGATAAGCCCGTAACCAAGGCGAAGAGCCAGATAAAAAGCAGAGTACATATTAACGCCGACAAACGAAATCGTTTTTGAAGTCCGGAAGCATTAAATAAAAATTGAATCAATAAATAAATGAGCCCTACATGCATACCGGAAACGGCCAGTATATGTATAACTCCGGCAGAGGCATATGCCTCCTCCAGGTCATCACTCAACTGCTCTCTCACTCCAAGCAACAAAGAGGTGCATACCGCCGCGGCACCGGGATCCGGCACATAGGTGCGTATTATCTGTAAACAATAATTACGTATAGAAATAGCGAGCGCGATTAGATCTGTGCCGGTGAACGCCTTAGCGATCTGATAGTCTTTATCCGTAAGATACCCGGTTTCATATATGCCTTTATTCCTTAATATGAATTGATAATTAACCGCATGAGGATTGGGGTTCGTATCAACAGCCCGAAGGGTATTGCGACATAGAATTTCATCACCGTAACGAATGGATTTACCTTTATCAGTTACGGCTACATAAAGCAGGCATTTAGCCCGAATTGATGTATATCGTGTGCCATCGGTAGTTGATAAAATGGTTGCAACTATTTTGATACTACGCTCCCGTATCATTGGTTCCTCAGTAACCTTAACTGAAAAATGCGAGTATCTGGGCAGGGTAAGATAGGAGGCATTGGACCGAACTGTTGCAGACATAACAAGCATACCCGAAATCAAAACAAGAAGCATCAGTAAACAACCATAAACAAATTGCCATCGATACATCCACGATACAGGCAGTTTGGCATATGTAGATATCAGAACCAAGCTAACAGTCATTGCTATAAACAAGGGATAAACTGATGGTATCGGAAAGAAATAAGCCAATAACAAACCGATCACAAAAACCGGCAACAGTCGAATGAATATTACTTCCCGGATATGGCCCGACATAGCCTACACAAAATAAAAAAAGCACCTCATAATGAGGTGCTTTTTGAAAAGATTATTTGTATGGATTACTTCTTAATAATACGTTTGGTAACGGTTCCGTCATTGTTGCTCACTTCAACCATATAAACACCTGAGGCAAGACCGTTAAGGCTTAATTGTATGGTTTGGTTTTGAGCCATGGTGCTGATAACCTGCTGACCTAATACGTTCAACACGCGTACCGTGCTTCCGTTTAATTTCTCACTATTAACTGTAATGAAGTCAACGGCAGGATTAGGGCTTACACGAACATCGTAACTCGCTTTTTTAATATTGTTAATACTGTTGATTTTATCATACTGAAACTCACTGTCATCAAAGCTGACGTTATTAAAATAGTGGAACTCAACCGGATCATCAGCAGAACCACTGATGTTGAATTTAGTAATTACAACCGGTATGGTTGAGGTAGTACCATTACGGAAAGCCGCAAACCCGACTGAGGGGAAAGTACAGGCTCCTGACCATGTTAAATCATCAGTTGTAAAGTTTTTACCTAATGTCCATAATTTAGAATCAACATTGTAACCGCAAGCTAAAACGTCTGGAATCGTATTGTCGCCTCCCGCATTCAGTGGTGAATCAGACCATTCCACAAACACGCGACTTCCGTCTGGTGTGGTACAAGCTTGCACACGATTATCCTGAGAATAATCTCCGGTTGATGTAGTTGCTAATATGCCACGGAATGTTAAAATCGTATCAACCCAAATTGGGAAAAATTGCTGTGTAGCATTTGAGTAAGTAAAATCATATAGGTTAAGATTCAATCCACTTTGGATAGAATAATCGCTTCCTGATCCGATAACGTTGAATAAATGGGGATCGCCATTTTTATCAACAACTAGATTGGCTTCAAATGCCGCTGTAGGTATTCCGCTTCCATTTACGTTATCCAGCCTGTTGGTGATGGTTGGGTAGGTAGACATATCCATGATGAAAGGCCCCTGCCAAGTATTACCGCCATCGGTTGTTTTATAGAAATATGGTTCAAATACCTTGTTGGCCGTAAAATTACCAAAGGATGCAATCCAGCCGAACTGACCGGTTGGGTCAAAGGCAATGAGTGGTGTAAGTTTATTTATGGTATCCGAGATATTTGCAAAACCGGGATATAACCGATTGTAAACCGACCAGTCGCAGTCATTGGTATTTTCATTCCATACTCCCTTGTAAACAACAATTGCAGAGTCAAGAACTCCAAATTTAAATTCATTACCTACTGCCCAATATTCACCGGCCAAACCTCTGCAAAGTGAATAGGTAATGGTTACATTACTCTCATTGATGGTATCATTATTTTCTGTAGCACCGGTTAGCGCACCATCCAGTTTTGAAACACCAGTGGTGATACCTTCCCATATTTCATTACCGGAACCGTTTCCGTTGTGCCAGCTACCTAAATAGATTAACCAAGCATTGTTGACGTCGGTATTTCCGGCAGGGTTGCGAATAATAGCGTTTGGATAGCGGGCGTTTACACCACCGGCAATACCGGTAGCTGATGGATTCAAAGGGCCTACCTCAGTCGTAAACGTCTGACCACCATCCGTAGAGATGGCATAACGGTATTGAGAAGTGGTTTGTCCGTTTGTAGCCGGGTCGTTACGGTGTATGAACACCACAGTATTCAGTTCGTTTATGATGTCGATGTTGTTTACCTCAGGAGATAAGGTTCCGAATGCGTTACCCGATTTACCGATTAACTGCGAGTTAACTGCACGTCCTGAGCCTTGTGAAGGGCTCTGAACAGGACTACCCTCGTTAGATAATTGCGATACATAATCAGGAGACTCCAGAAAATGACTTGGAGGTAATTGTTTCATTGGCCTTGGATCCTGCGCCAACGCTACACTGCTCAACAAAGTGAAGAGAATAAGAATGTTTACGTGTTTCATGCTGTATTTAGTTTTTGTTTGTTGTTTGTTAGTATGCGAATATAATTAACCCTAACTATAAAAAAGAGGTTTAACAATGTTTTACTATTATTTCAGCAATATTTTAATGCAACAAGGACTCGTTGGCTATCAACCGATAATCTGAGCCGGTAAAGAAACAATTCGGTTACTTCTTTCTGTTTTTGAGTTGCTGTTGCTGTTGTTTTTGCATCTCCTCTAACCGGGCCATAAAACCGGATTTTTTAGGCGTTTTTTTCTTGTTCTCTTGTATCTGTTTGTGAATGGCATCCTCATCAATAAAAAATCGTTGGATTATCCATTGCTGACCAAACGATATAACGTTAGACAAGAAGTAATAATAGGTAAGACCGGATGACAAATTGTTAAAAATACCGAGCAGCATAACCGGAAAGATGTAGGCCATATATTTCATTTGACCACTTACACCGGTAAGCTGATTATTGTATATGGCAAACAGAATAGAACTAACGGTCATCAGTAGAGTGAATAAACTCACGTGATTGCCGTAAAAAGGAATATCGAAATTAAAGTCGAGAATGCTATCATAGGTCGATAAATCCTGTGCCCAAAGAAAAGCCTGTTGACGAAGCTCAATAGACACCGGAAAGAAACTGTACATCGCTATCAGGATGGGCATCTGAAGTAACATAGGAATACAACCGCCTAATGGATTCACACCGGCTTTCTGAAATAATTTTAGTTGTTCCTGGCCGAATCGGGTCTGATCATCGGCATATTTTTCTTTCAGTTCATCGATCTCAGGCTTTAAAACCCGCATCTTGGCCGCAGAGAGGAGCGAACGTTGTGTAAGCGGAAACAAAATGATCTTGAGCAGGATGGTCATAATCAGGATGATGATGCCGTAGCTACCGATGTAATCATTAAAAAAGTTAAATACCGGAATAATAAACCATCGATTAACCGGACGGGAGAACCAACCGAAAATACCCCACCCCAGCGGAATGATATTTTCCAGCTCAATATCGAAATCCTTCAGACCATAATAGGAATTGGGGCCGTAGTACAAATCAAAATTAAACTCGGCATTGGTGTAAGGTTTATAGTTCAGTGTAAATTCGCTTTCGTACGCTTTGAGTACCCCCGTTTTATCCTGGTCTTTAATCTTGATGTTACCGCTTTCGTAACCATTTTTAGTGATGATGGTTGAGTTAAAATACTGTTGTTTAAAGGAGAGCCAATCCACGGCAACCGGAATATTTTTCTCTTCGCTTGTTCCCTCACTAATATGATCAACCTCATCGTTGGTATAACGGAAGTAGATACTTGAATTGGTTATTTCATTGTCTTTTGCCTTCTCCACATTGTTAAGGCTACAATTCCAAATCTGAAGAATACGTTGCAGGTCATTAACCTGGCCTTTTACAGCTAATTTTTTATTGAAGAGGTAACGGTCTCCGCGTAAGGAATAGGTAATGCTGATTTCTTTATTGTCGGGTGTGGTGTGTGTGAAGGTGATACTGGATGAATCCGCACCTTTTACCTGCAAGGATTCACGATCAGCCGTGAATGATAACGCAGATGAATTCCATTCTTTGCTTCCTGCTATAAACACATAAGCAAACTGATTATTTTCTTCCTGAAATAAACGGAGTGGCTTTTTATCCCACGTTTTATAGTCCTTGAGAAGAACCTCTGTAACAGCGGCCCCCTTACTACTTACCGTTACTTTAATTTTATCATTTTCCAAAGTGTAGTATCGAGCCGGGGTTTGTAAAGTACTGTCGGTAAGAGGTGTTTCGTTTTTATTTAGGCTATCATTTTTAATTACGGCAGAGTCGTTTTTGGACAGCTCTAATTGCTCTTTTTGCTTAACCTGAGCTATGGAGTCTGCTGTTTTATTTCTTTTTTTTATCTCATCTTCCGACGGAGAGTTGTAAATGCTGAATACAACCAACAGAATACCAATGAGTATAAAACCTATGATTGAATTTTTATCGAGTGACTGCACGCCTGCTATAATTTAATGGGCAATATTAAGCATATATATGCGATTGTCACAAGCCCTTAACTTATGCCAATAGATTCTGTTTCACGTTTTTTTCTGTAATCCATGGCGGCCTTGATAAACTTTACAAATAATGGGTGCGGATTATCTACCGTACTCTTAAGCTCCGGATGGTATTGCACGCCAATAAAAAACGGATGTTTTTTATGTTCAACAATTTCAACGAGGCCTGTATCCGGATTAGTTCCCGTAGCCATAAGACCATTTTCCTCAAACAGATCCAGATACTTATTATTCATCTCCCAACGATGACGATGACGTTCATAAATCAAGGTACTGTTGTATATCTGATAGGCTTTCGTATTTTTCTTGATCTGACACTGATAGGCACCTAAACGCATGGTACCTCCTTTCTGGTTTACTTTTTTCTGCGACTCCATGATATCAATTACCGGGTAATCGGTATCGGGATTCATTTCGGTAGAGTGCGCCTGTTGCCAGCCCATTACATTGCGGGCAAACTCAATTACGGAGCATTGCATACCTAAACAAATACCAAAGAAGGGCAGGTTGTTTTCTCTTGCATATTTGATGGCCGCTATTTTACCTTCAACACCTCTAATGCCAAAACCCGGAGCAACAAGAATACCATTGAGAGGCCCCAGCAGTTGTGCAACATTTTCAGGCGTAATCGTCTCCGACTGTATGGATACTACTTTTACCTTACATTCATTAGTAGTGCCTGAATGAATAAAGGCTTCGTGTATAGACTTGTAGGCGTCCTGCAATTCCACATACTTACCGATTAAGCCTACAGTAACTTCGTGCAATGGATTTTTCAACTTGCCCAAAAACTCTTTCCACTTGTCCAGATTGGGTTCTTCTTTAGAGGTAAGTTTGAGTTTGCCCATAACAGTTTTGTCAAGACCTTCCTTCAACATCAGCAAGGGCACATCGTATATAGTCTCCGCATCGATGCTTTCAATAACCGCATTAATCGTTACGTTACAGAATAGCGCTATCTTTCTTCGCATCTCTTTATTCACCGGATACTCTGTTCGGCAAACAAGTATGTCCGGTTGCACACCAATCTCGAGCAGTTCTTTAACGGAATGTTGTGTTGGCTTCGTTTTTAGTTCTTTTGCGGCTTTGAGATACGGTATCAGGGTAAGGTGTATAACCAAACAATTGTTTGAGCCAAGTTCCCACTTTAGCTGTCTTACGGTTTCAATGTAAGGTAAGGATTCAATATCACCAACCGTACCGCCAATCTCCGTGATTACAACATCGTAGCGATCCTGATGACCGAGCAGTAGGATTCTGCGTTTAATTTCATCAGTAATGTGTGGCACTACCTGAACGGTTTTACCCAAATAAGCGCCTTCGCGCTCCTTATTAATTACATACTGATATATTCTTCCGGTGGTCACATTATTGGCCTGCGACGTCGGGATATTCAAAAAACGTTCGTAATGACCCAGATCCAGATCGGTTTCAGCACCATCATCTGTAACATAGCACTCACCGTGTTCATAAGGGTTTAATGTACCCGGATCGACATTAATATAGGGATCAAATTTCTGTATGGTTACGCTGAACCCTCTTGCCTGAAGAAGTTTAGCGAGTGATGCGGAGATGATTCCTTTCCCTAAGGATGAGGTAACTCCTCCCGTAACGAATATAAATTTAGTCATTGAATGTTTTGTTACGGGCTTCAAAGGTATCTTTTAATGTGGTATCAACAACAATTAAAAGCTTATTTCAATCGTTATATGAAAAAAAAGTATGATAAAAACGACATGCTTGTTAATTGTGCTTATGCAGTGGACCTGCGCTTGGTCTCAATCCATTGATATCGAGGAAGCGATAAAAAGAAAATACATTGAAGTTACCGCTCGGGTCAATACCACTCCCATTGACGGGCATTACGTATCAGGGTTTACCGGCGAGTGTATTGAATTGCAGGTAAAGAACCACTCATCGGTTTATCGTGAAATCACACTGCAGCCGGGTCAGTTTTTAATGCCTGAGGACTCTAACCAACAACGAATGATGAATACACTTGCCTACTCATTTAAATTACAACCCGGACAAACAATGACAAAGCGCATCACCGCATTCTGCTCTCAGGCCAGCAAAGGTTCACCTTCTTCAACAAAATCGTTTAAATTACTGAATAAGGCTACCGGAAATTTGTTGTTGCTTGCTCAGTTCATCGGACAACATCAATATAAATCAGTTGACGCGCAAGAGGCGGTGTGGGTATTAACAAATAACCATAATGTAAATAGCCTTTTAAATAATGGGAATGAGGAGTCCTCTACTCTTTTTCAATTTCTGACGACCAAACTAAACATCAAACCTAATCTGCAATCAAACAGCGCCACTGTGAATCCCTGGATTCGTACCGTAAGAATAAGAGTGGAGTACGAAATGGGGCGTAAATCAAAGATGCGAGTAGTCGTACTTAATGAAAAATTAGAAATTCTGAAAGTGATCGTCGATAATCAGGTTCAGGAAAGCGGGGTTTATACCTACAACACCACGTTGCGAATTCCGATAGACCGTGAAATAACTGAGGATCAATATTGTATTGTTCGCTATTTCAAAGACGATGTGCAGCTATGTGAAAGGCGTTACAAACTCAGTAGATACAACGAATAAATAATAAAGCCCCGTATCCGGGGCTTTATTCAAAAACAAATATTAAACAACAAACAACAAAAATTATTTCATCAGTTTAAATGCGCTGAATATGGATTTCATACTATAATCCTGTTCAGCCAGTGCTTTGGGTAACTCTTCAGCTATCGTTTTAATCAACCGTTCTATATCTTCGGGCTGGTTATGCAACGTAATTGGCATGCGCAAACCGGTCCTGTTGTATGATACACTTGGAAAAACAGACAGATTTACATAAAAGCCCTTATCCATCAGGCGACGAACCATACTGTAACCAACCGTTGGCTTACCTACACCTATAAAGAAAATTGGTGAATCGTTGGGATGTACCAGAGGCAACTCATATTCTTTAGCAAGATAATTGAACAGGTCAACACGCTCTTTAAGTCCCTGTTGCAACGTGTCAATCTCCGGCGACAGATGAATTCTTGCCGAGGCTATGGATGCTCCGAGTACCGGATTCGTAATCGGTCCGGAGAAAATATGCGTGCTTCCACAGTTGCGTGCTTTTTGTCTGAGCTCTTCCGTTGGAAAAATTGAAACACCGCCGGACGTGCCAAACCCTTTAATCATAGACACCACAACAATCAAGCGTGGGTGCTTGGGCATCTTACTTTTAATATAGCCCATACCATTTTTACCGGCCCAACTCATACCGTGAGCATCGTCGATATATAAATGGAGTTGTTCGTATTCATCCAGTAAACGTTGGAGATCGGCAGTTGGAGCGTAATCACCATACATGGAATACACACCATCAGCCATATACCAAATCTTATCGTGCTTCTCCTTCAGGTCTTGTATTCGCTCCTCAAGAGTATCCATTCGATTATGGCGTATTTTTTCAATAGGGATATTTCGCTGACGCAATAATTCTACGGCGTTATGCACGCAGTTGTGTACCTGAATATCCAGAATTACGGCATCATTATCTCCCACCAATACCGGGATATTTGAAGCGTGAGCCAACGTGGTAGACACAGAAACTAAAGCCGGCGATTCAAATAATTTTGTTAGCAATCGCTCTAATTCCGGGTAAAGATAAATGGAAGCAAAAGCTCTCGATACCGACATCACAATGCCATATTTGTCTATAGCATCAATTGCGGCGGCTTTGAGTCGCACATCAGTTTCAAGACCGAGGTAACTGCAATTTCCGAAGTTAAGCACCTCATCTCCATTAACGATAAACGAACGACCATTTATCCGTTGATCTTCGATGACCAAATGGGCTATACCCATACCCGCAACTGTGGAGGTAATCTGATCGACAATCCGCAGATTTTGTTCATGGTTGGTGAGATGCTTAGCCATAGATTATTAATTTTTAGTTAAGTAAATATTGCCAAAAAATAAACTGTGGTGAGAAATAATAAGTGCCACTTTAGCACATTATCAACTATTCGTATAGTTTAGTAAACACCTATTATTTAATAATAGCTACACCATTTTATACTTCTATCCTATTTTTTTGTAACAATCTGAGTTTATATGGGTAATACGGTTAGCTCGAATAAGCTATGGATTTAACCCTGTTTAATCATAATAAAAAACATAAACCAATAAGCCTCTCCAACAAGAAGTCCTCCATAATAACTATGGAACACATCTATCTGCTTCTTGCCGGTATTATCTATGCCATCAACGGCTACGTATATTATTCAACAAACCTCATCGGTTTTTTCGTTTTATTAATCAACATTTTTTTTGCTGTGGCCTTTATTGTTACAGTTATTTTATCCTTTTTTATCCGGTTCTTCGACAAACATTTATTTAAAATATTACAGGCGAGCTTATATCTGATAATGGTTCAATCCATTTTTGAGTCCAGTACTTACAAGCACGACTTTAACCATATTATCGGTTTGCTGGTGATTTACATGGTATGTTCTATGCCTTTTAAATCGAATACGTCTTTATATGTGTTTCTTGCAATTAACTTTCTGATGGTGAGTGCTTCAACATTTTTTGTTGAGAACCCGTTGATGTCGAATGAGGTAATTATTCTGGCATTTTTTACAGGAGGAGTCGTATCTATGGTTTCCATTGGCAGTCGGTTGCGCACACAACAGAAACTTAAACAAAATGAACAGTTTTTTAAAGATATGTTTAACGAATCGGCAGGTGCAAATTTTCTTACCGATTTGCAATCGATGAAGACCGTATCGTGCAATAAAAAAGCTATTGAGATGTTTGAGGCTTCTGACGAAAACGAACTGAACGGTGTCGATATCCAGTTATTTCAGCTAAGCACATTCACCAGGGATGAAATGGAAGCTATTAAAACTGAACTCAAGGATAACTGGGGGTGGTCCAGAGAAATAGAATTTAAAACGCTTACAGGTCATACCTTTTGGGGGAACCTGGAATACCGCATCGTGCAGTTTCAGAATAATTCCTTTCTGCAAATTCGAATTACAGACATATCGGAACGTATTCGTCTCGAACAATTATTACGTGCCGAAAAGGCAACACTTGAACTGGCCTCACAGACGGAGGGCTTAGAGAAACCGGTACTTAATCTGTTGGCTAACATTGAAAAGATTTGCCCGGGGATGCGTTGCGCCTTGCTTTTCTATGATGAACACGATCGATCCCTGTCATTTGGATACAGCAGTTCACTAAACAGAACCTTTGTCAATAATTTGGAACTGTATTCGATGAATTCAGGAACCGGATTAACCAATACCGCCGCAATGACGCGCAAGCCGGTTGAATTGAACGAACTGAATATGAACTCGCTTGCATCACACGCCGATGGCTTAATCAATATCAATCATTTGGTTGCCTGCCATGCCTACCCTATTCTTTCCGAAACGGATGCAGTGCTTGGTGTGCTGGCTGTATATTTCTACGATCATGTTAAACGAAATGGTCAGGAACTGGAGATGATTACACGTATGACTAATATCTGCAGGATACTCCTGGTAAAAGAGAAAACAATTCAGGAAAACAAAAACTATCTGAATACCCTACAAGTCAAAAACAATGAACTCAAAAAAACTAATGATGAATTAGACCGATTCGTGTATAGCACTTCGCACGATTTAAGGGTTCCACTCACGAATGTGATGGGTCTTATCGATATAACCGAAATGAGTATAAATGACGAGGCTCCAAAAAAATATCTTGCATTGATGCGACAGAGTGTGGTTGCTTTAGATGATGTGATAAGAGGCATTTTGGATTATTCCCGCAATGCAAGAGCTGAAATAAGTATGGAAGAAGTCAATATCCGAAAGATGGTTGACGATGTTAAGGAAGCCGTTAAATTTCATCATCATGCCAACGCCATTGACTTTAGAATATTTATCAACGAACAGATTCCTCTTTACACAGATAAACAACGTTTGTTTGTTATTTTAAATAATCTGGTTTCAAACGCTATCAAATACTTCAATCAGCAGGAGGTGCATCCGTTCATTAGTATCGTGGTGCAGATCAATACAGAGCGTGCATTAATCTTTATTGAAGATAATGGCATTGGCATTCCGGAGGCTTATCACGAAAAGGTCTTTGAAATGTTCTACAGAGCCAGTTCACAGGCAAACGGGAGTGGTCTCGGGCTCTATATTCTCAAAGAGACATTGAACCGATTAAATGGAAAAATTAGTGTAGTTTCGGGTGCTGATATTGGAACAACTTTCATTGTTGAAATTCCAAATCACATTAACGAATACAACAATAAAGCCATTGCCTAAATACAATAATGTATTGCTAATCGATGACAATGAAGTCAATAACCTGCTTCACGAACGGTTAATTGAACTATCTGATTTTGGCAAACACGTAAAGGTTATTCAGCATGCTCCCGATGCCATTCAATATCTGCTTCAGGTAGCCAATCAACCGGAATCCATACCTGATATTATATTCCTCGATATCCGAATGCCCATCATGGACGGCTTTGGTTTTTTAGATGAGTTCCAAAAAATGCCCGACAGCATCAGACGAAACACTAAAATTATATTGCTATCCTCTACGCTTGACCCTAATGATAATGCCCGGGCGGCTTTGTACCCCGAGGTTATTAAAATGATGATCAAGCCTCTGAATATGGGTCAGCTTGCATCGCTTTAAACCATTTTTCACTTCCTTAAAAAATATAAATTCGTGGTGTCCGTTTCCATGATACAATCCATCAATCCATACAACGCAGAAGTCTTGTTTCAGAAATCCCCTTTAACGATTTCGGAGACGGCCTCTATAATAGAACAGTGTAGAACAGCTTCTGAATCTTGGCAACATCAATCTATCCGGGAGCGCTCTGCAGTAATTAAACGGATTGGAGAACTGCTTCGGCATGAAAAATCAATGCTATCACAACTCATATCCCGGGAGATGGGTAAGCTGATACATGAGAGTATCGCTGAGATCGAAAAATGTGCTCATCTGTGTGATTACTATGCTGAAAACAGTGAATCACTTTTGCAGGATGATTTACTACAAACGCGATTCTCGAAAGCGGTTATCCGATATCAACCCCTTGGAGTTATCATGGGAATCATGCCGTGGAACTTTCCGTTTTGGCAGGTCATTCGTTTTGCCGTTCCCGTATTGGTTTCAGGTAATACGATTGTGCTCAAACACGCATCGAACGTTTCACTGTGCTCACTCGCGCTTGAACAACTGTTCTCAAGAGCATATCCCGATGGGGCAATCTTTAAATCACTACTCATTCGCGGTAAAGACACCGAACAAGTACTTCGGGAGGGTTATGTAAATGGCGTGAGTGTAACCGGAAGTGAGCAAACCGGGCGATCGGTAGGAGAAGCCGCAGGAGCATCGATCATAAAACAGGTATATGAACTCGGCGGCAATGATGCCTTTATCGTTTTTGAGGATGTTGACCTGGAATACGTGGCAAAAGCCGCAGTAAAGTCAAGACTGATCAACTGCGGACAATCCTGTATTTCTGCTAAACGTTTTATGATCCAAAACTCGGTCTATGATGAATTCCTGGACATTTATAAAAGCGAATTAAAACAATTTACTTTTGGCAATCCGCTACATACGGAGTCAAATATTGCGCCATTGGCTACATCAGCTTTTGCCGACGCGCTGACCTCAATAATAAAACAAGCCTCTGCCCATGGCGCTGAAACGCTGAATCCTTTTCATCGCGAAGGCGCATTCATTGCCCCTAACTTGCTCCTGAATGTTGATGAAAGGAATCCGGTTTATGATGAAGAATTATTCGGGCCTATTGGTATGGTGCACCGATTTAATCGTACAGACGATGCCATTAACCTGGCGAATCATTCCCGCTTTGGATTGAGTGCATCGGTTTGGACTATGGACATAAAGCGGGCTGATTATGTAGCCAACGCTATCAAATCCGGCTCGGTTTTCATTAATATGTACCCGCAATCTGATGCGGCTGTTCCATTTGGCGGAATCAAGTGCTCGGGTTATGGGCGCGAAATGGGACGCGATGGCCTGCTTGAGTTCACGAATAAAAAAGCTATTATCATACCGTAACCGGAGCAGATTGATAACGGATCGATTCTAACACCGGCTTAATAACAAAGAACATATTCCTACGATCAAGAACATAACTTAGCCAAAAAAAATGATGCGTTTGTTTTCTTTACACGTCCTGTTGTTCCTTGCGGCATCAACCCGGACAAATGCCTATGTAAGTGATCCCCACTCCGCGGCAAAACCCGATGAGGCCGTGGTTACACATTTAAATCTTGACCTGGTCATCGATTTTTCACTACAAAAAATAATCGGAACCGCAACATGGGAAATAAAAAAATCAGCCCACGCAAAGCAAATACACTTTGATGCTAACGGCCTGCTGATCAGAGAGATTACCGATCAATCAGGTCAAAAATTATATTACGAACTAAAGCCGCGTAACGAATATCTCGGTGATGATTTAAGTATCGACCTGCCGGAATCAGTTAAGCGAATAACCATACGTTACGAAACCGGAAAAAACGCTTATGCCCTGCAATGGGTTACTCCTCAACAAACCTCGGGCAAACAATTACCTTTTCTATACACGCAGTCGCAGAGCATAGCCGCACGAACCTGGTTGCCTTGTAAGGATAGTCCGGGCATCCGTTACACCTACGATGCTACTGTTACGGTACCCAAAGAAATGCTTGTGGTCATGAGTGCTGAAAATCCAACTCAGAAAAATCCAAGCGGCACATACAAATTCCGTATGCGGCAAAGTATTCCGGCATACCTTATGGCACTTGCCGCCGGCGATCTGGTATTTGAAGCTATTGGTAAGCGTACCGGTATTTATGCCGAACCTTCAACGATCAAAAGCGCCGTATACGAATTTGCCGACATGGAAAAGATGTTGCTTACCGCAGAAAAATTATTCGGTCCCTATCGCTGGGGGCGTTATGATGTGCTGGTTATGCCGCCTAGTTTTCCGTTTGGTGGTATGGAGAACCCACGAATCACATTTGCAACACCAACGGTAATCGCGGGTGATCGCTCACTGGTATCTCTTATCGCTCATGAATTAGCACATAGTTGGAGCGGCAACCTTGTCACCAACGCTACCTGGAACGACTTCTGGCTAAATGAAGGATTTACGGTTTATCTGGAACGCCGCATTGTTGCAGAATTATATGGCCAAGCATTTATGGAAATGGAAGCCTACCTTGGCTTAAATGATTTGAAGGAGACCATTAGTGAACTTGGGCCTAATCATCCGGATAGCCAGTTAAAACTCCGGCTGGATGGACGTAATCCCGAAGACGCTATGACCGATGTTGCCTACGAAAAAGGATTCAACTTATTAACCCGGCTACGACTACAGGTAGGGAATAAAAAGTTCGACCGTTTTTTAGAAAAATACTTCAATCATTTTGCTTTTCAATCTATCGTCACCGAACAGTTTATACTTTTTATGAATGATCAACTCCTTAACAAATACGATATTGGTTATATGCGTTCCGAAGTGGATCATTGGATATATGCACCCGACCTGCCTAAGGATTATGAGCTCTTTTATGCTGAACCACCATTCAAAAAAGTGGATGAAGCAGTAATTCAGCTGTTAACGGGTGATAACCTTAACCGGTTAAACACCAAAAACTGGAGCACCTACGAGTGGGTTCACTTTATAAACCGATTAGATACCACACCCTTGCTGATACGAATTCCGGAAATTGACAACGTATTTAAACTTACCCAATCGGGTAACTGCGAGATTCAGTCAGCCTGGTATGAACTGGCGGCCAAATACCAATATAAAGAGGCCTACGGAAATATGGAAAACTTCCTTCTTCGTGTAGGCCGAAGAAAATACCTCAGACCCATATACAAACAATTGGCACAAACACCAAGCGGGAAAGAATTGGCTATTCGTATTTTTAACGAAGCCAGGGATAATTACCATCCGGTATCCCAACGAGCCATAGAGGAGATTTTAAAACCATAATCGTAAGAAACAATACACCCTGAATAGTGTTATGTAATTATGCGTTGCATTTCTTTTATTACAATCTTGTTTTGCTCCTTACAGTCCTGTGGCCAGCACAAACCGGATACACCGCACACACAAACAGCATACACCATGAAAGACAGCAGTACATTTAATAACGAATACTGGAAGCAGAAACTTACACCTGAGCAATATGAGGTAACCCGAAACCACGCAACGGAGCGACCGTTCAACAATGCCTTTTGGAATAACAAGGAAAAGGGCTTGTACTATTGTATCTGCTGTAACCAGCCTCTGTTCAGTTCCGACACCAAATACGATTCCGGTTGCGGGTGGCCCAGTTTCTATGACGCCTTAGACAAAACAAACATTAAAGAAATATTAGATACCTCATTTGGTATGATTCGTACTGAAGTGCGATGTAAAAACTGCGATGCACACCTGGGGCATATTTTTAATGATGGCCCTCATCCAACAGGTATGCGGTATTGCATTAATTCCGCATCGTTAAATTTTGAGAAAAAAGAAAACAAATAATATTCTTACTACCGAAATAATATTTATATCATTAAGCCGCACCCTCAATTATCGAGAAAAGAATGAACTTAAATAAACGCAAGGTTTAATTATCCGGCTCTTTAGTGCCGGGAGTAAAAAACAAAAAACAAAAAAGGGCTTTAGCCCAAATAAAAAAGGCCGCCCTCCCGGACAGCCTTTTTTGAATTTGATGATAGCTTGTTTGCGAATTACTCCTTCACCACTTTAAATACCTGTTGCGTGTTACCATTGCCTACGTGTACTAAGTACACGCCTGCGGCGTAATCGCTGAT
>BJGO01000043.1:0-16839 GCA_014190535.1 Bacteroidota bacterium
CCTTCGATCATACATCCATTATCGAAAAAATGAAAGCAATTCTATCTCATATTGGTGCGTGGTCACCAAAAGCAGAACAGGTTGCCGCATCAAAATATTTATTAATGGATACCCCGGTTGACCGGTATCTGCACGACTTCAAAGCATCCATCAGCCTAAGATTAAATGGCTTTTACAAAGGTCTCATGGATTTAAAGCAGGAAGGTTTTTCGGTTGATGCCATTGCGCCTCAAAGTGCTATTTACCTTACCGTTCAGCTCAATTTACTGAATAAGAAAAAACCTAACGGAGAACGCCTAACCAGCAACTCCTCGGTAAACGAATATATCCTGCAAGAAGCCGGATTGGCTATAGTTCCTTTTTATGCGTTTGGCTCTGATAAAGAGTCCAACTGGTACCGTTTGTCGGTGGGGACATCACACGTACAGGATATTACGGAAAGTATACAATCGCTGAGAAATGCTTTATCTAAACTAACGGATTAATATGAGAATCATTTACTTCTTGTTACTGCTATGTCCACTATGGTTTGCTTGTGATAATAAAACACAAGTATATGAAGATGAAATTCCTACGGACATGCAATCGCAAAATGAATGGTCCAATGCTGACGCAGGACCATCTGAAAGCATTAAATCGGGTATTATACATATGAATAGCAGTAAGCCGATTCACGGGTCCGATATTGAGCGGATTATTTACTTTGATGATTATGGAGCAAAACGCCGAGTAGAAACTACCACGCTGATTGAGGCCGCCGGCCAGCGAATTACCACCACACAAATTACCATCGACATCGAAGGGTTCTCCTATTCCTACAATCCGGAAAAGAAAACCGGATACAAAACAGCCATCAACAAAAATCTAAATCCCACGCAACTGGACTTTTCAAAAATTGATGCCAATACAATGCAACAATTTGGCATCGAGAAAAAAGGCACTGAAATCATCGCAGGAAAAGTTTGCACGATTTATACCATTAACTACGACGCCATGAATTTCAGCGGTCAGTATTCCGTTTGGAATACGATCACCTTACGCGAGATTACCCGTACTGCTGATTTCGGCTATGAATATGTGGCCAGTAAGGTAGAAGAAAATGTTCCCATAAAACCCACTTACTTCGAAGTGCCAAATGAGATTGATTTTCAGGAATCAAGTGGCGTTGAGATTCCGTAGCATTTCTGCCCGAACGCGATCTTTTAATGTTTCAAGGGTATCGTGTTCGCCAGGCCAAAATGGCTCGCTGTATACACAACGCATAGTTCCTGGTTGCATAGATGTGCCCATTAACAGTTTCTTAGAACCTATAATTGTGCAAACTAATAGAGGCCTCTTAGAATGCATAGCCAGTTTAAATGCACCATCATAAAATCCTGCCAAAGGCTCATCCGTTTTATTACGGGTTCCTTCAGGAAAAATAAATAACGAAACGCCCCGATCAAGACAAGATTTCATAGCATCCATACTGCGTGCACGATCATCTTTATCGGTTCGTTTCACACTGAAGTATAAATTTTTTATGATGTATCCAAACAACGGGATTTTAGTTAGTTCGTACTTAGCAAGGAATTTAAATGTATTGGGTGTTGCCAGTGCAACTGCAGGTACATCCAATAAACTACTGTGATTTGCTACAAAAATGTAAACTTCATCCTTCTTTACATATTCTTTATTTATTATCCTTACCCGAACGCCATAAAGAAAAAACAAAAGGTGACCGGCAATCTGTGAGATTTTATGCCCTGCCCTATCTCGTTTAATACCGCGCATAGTCATAAAAACAATATAGTATGCCGGAATGCAGACTATAATAACCAGCGCAAAAGCGATTGCGCCATAAATGGCAAATACTTTTTTCATCCGTCAGGAGAGTTTTCGTTTATACAGTTGAATTGTATTCTCCAAGCCCAGGTATATAGCATCACAAATTAAAGCATGCCCTATACTTACCTCATCAAGCTTAGGGAGTTGTTTCCTGAAATAGTTTAGATTATACAGATTGAGATCATGGCCTGCATTGATTCCGATGCCCAGTGCATCTGCACATCGGGCCGCTTCAATATAAGGGGCGACAGCTTGCTCATTATTTTTTTCAAATTCGTGTGCATAGGGTCCGGTGTATAACTCGATTCGATCAGTACCGGTATCGGCTGCTGCCCGTATCATTTCCAAATCAGGATCTATGAATATAGACGTGCGTATTCCGGCAGTTTTAAATACCTGTATGATATCTCTCAGGTACGATTGTTTGGCGATAGTATCCCAACCATGATCACTGGTTATCGCATCATCTGCATCGGGTACCAACGTTACCTGCCGGGGTTTAACCTCGAGTACCAGATTGATGAATGTATCACTCGGTTTTCCCTCGATATTGAATTCAGTATGTATTACGGGTTTCAAATCGTAAACATCACGGTAACGTATATGTCTTTCGTCAGGTCTTGGATGTATGGTAATGCCATCTGCTCCGAATCGCTGACAATCAATAGCCGATTTCACGATATCCGGTAAATTGCCTCCCCGCGCATTTCGTAAAGTAGCCAGTTTATTAATGTTAACACTTAAACGGGTCATAAAAATCAAATGTAACAGATATCTTTAGCATTGAACATTACGGTCAAATGCTTACTACTTTTGGCTCCAAATCATATTATCATGAAAAAATTACTTTGTCTATTACTGATCGCCGTATGCTCGATTTTCACGTCACGGGCAAGTACCGGCTACGATACCCTAACAATTTGTCAGGGGCAGTCTATCCTTGTTAATGGCGTTGTCATTGATCAGGCCGGTCAGTACAACATTACCTTTCAACCGGGAGACAGCTTGGTTATTTATACCGTGAATGTTTCTACGCCGTTTGTATCTCTAGGAGAAGACTTGATCGTATGTGAACGCACGCTTACACCAATTATCCCTAAGGGTTCGGATGGATATTATACTTGGAGCAACGGGTCGGTAGCAAATTCCATTTTTGCCGGTGTCAGCGGTATATATTCTGTTACGGTTACGGATGCCTTCGGCTGTACTGCCGATGATTCAGTTTCTATTACTATTATGCAAAATCCTAACCCGGTGATTGAAGGAATTGTTCAACCCATTTGTTACGGGAGTAGTGATGTGGTTCTCACCGGATTACCTGCCGGCGGCGAAATGTATGGTGATTTGCTCAATGGTAACCTATTTCTTGCTTCTCAGGCTCCTGTTGGTTTCTATAATATATACTACAGCTATACCGATTCATTTGGTTGCAGTGCAACGGTAAATGCCTACATACAGGTAGCGATATGTAATCAGCTTGAAACTAATCTGCAGACCTTACCAATAATCGTTACGGCTGAATCTATTTTACTGCCGGGTGAGGCGGCTTTTACGATTTATCAAATAGACGGTCGCATTGCAGAAACAGGTATAACTAAAGACGCCATTATACAACTAATTAATCTGCAGCCGGGTATGTATATTGTTGAGCTATATTTAAAAAACAAGCAAACCAGGCACACGATAACAATCAGAAAATAAAAAAGCCCCGTATTGCTACGGGGCTAAATGTGCGAAGCGTTTAGCTTCTTGAACCCAACACATTATGAAGATGTATTAGAATCCTACCAACACTATGCCAATTTGTACAGGATTCAACTGAGGTGCTACACCATCTCTAAAAAGCGTATTCATGTCGTAATCTACATATAATCTAAACAGGCTGTATCCAACAGATGCCGTAAGGCCATAACGTAAATCGTTCAGATTATAGTCATCACGGATTTTCTCTTTCTTATTGTCAACTACAAGTTTATTTAATGAACCGATACGATATCCAACACGGAATCCGGCACTAAAACGAAATGCTTTCTCAACCTCACTATTTGATGTGAAGGTGAAGTTTACCGGCAACATAATATAGGTGCTGATTAATTTATTTTTAGACACGTTCACGCCTGTTGCTTTCGGGCTAAAGGCGACAGAATCTATCTTGGGAATAAGTGACGCATCGGTATTGAAACGGTAATTGTTAATATCATATAGCAAGCCGGCATTAAATCGCAAATAATGCTTGATCAGATTCATTCTTACGTTAACGATACCTATGCCAACATTCAGGGATTTGCCGTTGATTAAATTGAGATCCTGATATCCCGGAATCTTATTCAGACTGTTGTTGAACAAGAAATTATTTAATCCAAGGCGTAGGCTGAAAATCTGTGTTTTTATAGGGTCATCATCTTCATCGGTTGAATCGCTGGGTAGTTCAAGAACTACATCGTTTTCGGTATGATCATCATCACGCACACGAACTTTCATACCCCCTATATTGATGATCATACTATCCTTATTGCTGTATATTTTAAATCCCTCGCCAAGCAACAGCGAATCCTGAGACAGCCGCTTCAAACGTTCATCGAAGTCGCCTGAAATGGAAATACCTTTTCCATCGATGATGATGGTTTGTGAGCTGTCGCTTGTGTTTCTGTTAACCGTTATGTTGGTAATTTTGGCCTCCATCTCTTTAATGATTTGCTCCAGTTCGTCAATGCGTTTCATCAGTATGGAGTCCTGATTTGAATTGTTCTCAACCGGTTTTTGAGCGCGGGCATTAGTAGTGAATGCCAACACAAGAATGAATACAAGAATTCGTAGGTGCATGTTATTGAAATTTATTTAGTGAAAAGGATTTTTGAAAAGTGATGATGCGTGATGTATAACTGATCTCTATTTCTTTATCTCTTATATCGGCCAGATATTCGATGCTATTGGCAAGTCCGTTCTTACCCTTTCTACGCAGAAGATGACTAATGCGTTCAATCCCCTTGTGCCTCTTCTTCATATTGCTCTTATCGGTCATAGCCTTGAGATTAGGTTCTGCAAGGATTGTATTTTGAGTCGTGTGATTATCTTGATTAAACATGCCTATTGTTTCGACATAAAGCGTCGTGTCCGGATTAAAAGTTACAGCCTCATTAAAAATATGCTCAACCGGTTTAATTTCGACAGGCTGATCGTTTTGTATTACCGTGTTTATTGCTGTTATTACCTGCTTTTGAGCAGAAGTAATCTTGTTGCCACTGATGATGGAATCCAACGTATTCGATGACTGAACCGGCGTATTGACTGAACTGATGCGGTTTGTTGTTTCCGGCATAACCTTGTTTGAGGCAAGCCCATTATGGTTATCGTTACGATATACAAAGTAGAACACTGAGGATAAAACGGTAATTATAAATAAAAGTACAGCCGCCGCCTTCCATAGATAATGGAGCATGATGAACGATTGATCGTTGGTATGGCGGAATAGCTCGGTCTTATCCGGATAATTTACCTCCGGAGCAACCAAAACGGTATGCCTGTAATCATCAAGCATTTCTTCAAATGTGGGATTTCGTTTGATGAATTCACTGAGCGCGCGCTCCTCATCAGGGAGCAGATCCTGCTCGATCAAGCGAATGATATACCATTCAATGTTATTTTCATCAATCATAGAATGACTTCTTTTTTTCCGATTAAACTTTTAAGTGCGGTCCTTGCTCTGAATATATAGACCTTAACCTGTGACTCATTCAGGCCGGTTATTACCCCTATCTCTTTGTAGTCATAACCCTCGTAGTCTCTAAGCATTAACACATGCTGTTGTATCTCCGGAAGGGTACTCAGGCATGCCTGTAGGCTCTCCGATGCACCGGTGTAGGTATTTGAAACCATACCCAGATGGTCATTGACTTCGGTTATTGGTTCAAACCGCTTGTTTTTTCTTATGTGATCAATCATATCCCGATATGCAACTGTAAATAAAAATGACTTGGCCTTTTGGAGGTCTACCTGATCAATTTTACGCCACAATACTTCAAAAGCACTCTGAACGATGTCTCGTGCCGTTTCATAATCTTTCAGATTAGACACAATGAATCGGAATACAGCGTCGCTGTATGCTTTAACACATTCATTGTACTCTTTGGGGTTCATTATGGATAGAGCGTTAATGTAGCGCAAAAAGTTACAGCATTCTGAAAATTATTTTAAATAGCTTTATGCAGTCTATGCGCATCCTGCCTACTCTGCTATTTGTGCTGATAGTCCTAAAACTCACAGCTCAACAAACCGTTCCCGACATCCGATTATTTCCATCCTACGAGGAAATGGTGAATCATTTTAAAAAAAATTACAATACTTCATTTGATCATTCCATTCAGGTTCAATTTGCCAGAAAGCCTGACGGTTGGTATGTTGAACTCTACAACTTGGTAGTTACCGCTAATAAACCACAATCATCATACTTATTATGGTCCTATGCCAGAAAACAATTTCAGCAGGTACCGCTTATGACCAATCGCAAGGATTACAATCCCTATTGGAAACCTAATGAATTTGAATTCTATCAGGAAGGATTCAACATACATCCCTTTTTTGGATACAGGGGTTGGAGTGCTGATGTATGCAGGATATATGAAAGATTACCGGGGTTAAATGACTCCTTATTATATGCCATCGGACGTGCTTATTCCCATAGGGCAAGTATAGCGCTTTGGGAACATAGTACCAATGGCATCCATTCGAGATACGATAGCACTTTCAACAAGTCCGACATATCGTATGACTCTGTTCTTATTTTCAGGGACCGGGTCAATGAGGCCATCCGATATTTCAAAAAAACTCAGGATGTAAATCCCAAGTTTATAACCAAAGTAGGAAGTATTCATACAAAATGTTCCAATGAATATATCTATGCCTATTTAACGCTTCTGGTATTAGGATTTGAAACAGAAGCACAATCTTTTATTTCAGAAGGGCTTTATGATGATATGATTTTGTCTACTGCTGAGAATACGCTTAACTCTTGTCCGCCAAACTCACTATTAATCACCGGTGGCGATCTGGATACCTATTCAATGACCTACCTCCAGGCACTACGCAATACCCGAACCGATGTCGTGTTGGCGAACATTAGTTTGTTAAATGTCGGGCGCTATATCCATCACCTCCGTTATCACAAAGGGGTGTCGCTTCAAATTAGTGATCAGCAATACAGCATATTGCAACAACATGCGGTTATTTTAAATGATTCACTACCCTTTGTGTCAGCTGAAGATGTGCTTGCCGAAATAGCAACCCATACTTTCTCTTATGAGTGGGATTACCTGGAGGCCGAATCCAGAAATATCATGTTTGCCTTTATGGAAACAGATCCTAATCATATGAATCGATTAAACACGTTAATGGTGGAGCACACGCCAAATTATCTTTACACGTGTGATCTATTCATTCTCGACTATATACAAAACAATTTCACTAATCAACCGCTTTGTTTCTCTTTAGCTTGCCAGGAATCGGTAACTGAACCCTACAAGAAGGACCTTGTATCGCTTGGACTGGTTTATCAGCTCAAAACAAGTTCACAGCGTGAACAGGCCGACGTTATTCTAAAAAATAACAAGATCCGATTACTCGAAAAGTACATATGGAATTTTAAAGCCAAGGACCTATTCCTAAGGGATATGCTCTTAGGCAGTTACAAATACCTGTTTATCCAAGAAGCTAAATCGGCCTTAACTATAAAAGACACAAACACTGCTATATTATTGATTGATAAATACATAGAGTTATTTCCTGACTCAATAATGACATATGGGCACTATGAGGCTACCTTAATGGATTTATTAATACGAACCCACCAAACAAATCAATTGAACGATATCGCATCACACCTGCTTGACTTGGTAAATGTATTTATCACCACAAAACTTAATCCTAACTGGCAGTCAGTACCCGATGAACATGAGGTTGCATTGTGGATGTATGTCACAAATACGATAAAAGAAATTTCACCGGAGTATCTGGAAACGGGAAACCGCTTGAGAGCCAATGAGTACTATGAAAAAATACTGCCGTTTTACCGGTAGTTATTCTCCAATAAAGTTTCTCATTATCAGATAAATAATCATAGCAAGGGCAGCGCTCACCGGGATGGTAAGTACCCAGGCCCACAACAGTTTGATCGTAACACCCCAACGCACAGCGGAGATACGCTTCGTGATGCCTACGCCAATAATGGCTCCGGTAATAGTATGCGTGGTACTAACGGGTATTTTAAAATACTGTGTGAGAAACAAGGTAAATGCTCCGGCTGTTTCAGCTCCAAATCCCTCGAAGGGCGTTAATTTGGTTACTTTCTGACCCATAGTTTTTACGATACGCCAACCACCAATAAGTGTACCGGCGGCTATAGCAACATAACAAGAGAGTGGCACCCACTCAGGCAAATGCTTGGTATCTTCTATCATTCCCTGAGAGAACATAGCCGCAGCGATAATTCCCATCACCTTTTGCGCATCGTTACCCCCATGCCCAAGACTATAGGCGGCTGAAGATAGTAATTGCAGTCTCCTGAATTGCGTATCAACCTTGTCCGGTTTCATTCTTCTGCAAATACTTAGTGTTAAAACTGAAATGAAGTAAGATAAAATCATTCCAATGATTGGAGCCAATACAATGAAGTATACAGTGGGCATAACCTTGTCAAGCTGAATGGCTGAGAAGGAACCGGCATTTGCTAATCCGGCACCCGCAAAGCCTCCTATGAGTGTATGGGATGAACTTGAAGGAATACCCCACCACCACGTTAGCAAATTCCAGATGATGGCCGCGATGAGTCCTGAAATTACAACAGTTAATGTGATATGATCCAGTTTTACCGTTTTAGCCACAGTATCAGCAACCTTGAGCTCAAAAATCCAGTAGGCCAGAAAATTAAAGCCGGCCGCCCAGATAACGGCAGTAAGAGGTGATAAAACTCTTGTAGATACAACGGTGGCTATGCTATTAGCGGCATCGTGAAATCCATTGATAAAATCAAAGATCAGTGCAAGAACAACGACTACAATAAGTAAAGTCATGAGGCTTAAGCCATTTTTATTACGATTGATTCAATCACATTGGCAACATCCTCGCATTTATCGGTTGCTGTTTCCATCATACTGAGAAACTCCTTGATTTTAATCAATTCAATCGCATTCGTTTCCTCCTCAAATAATTTGGCAACAGCGTGCTCAAAAATATCATCCGCATGATTTTCAACACTGTTTATCCGAACCAATGAATTGGTTATATCTCTCATGTTACTCATATTCTTGAGTTCGTGCACACAACGGCGCACTTCTTCGGTTTGCACCTGGATGAGGGAGGCCAGTTTGATAACGTCTTGGGAAAACGTCGTTATTTTATAGAGTTGAATCCTTTTGCTTGATCCGTGTATATAATCGAGAACATCATCAAGTGCAGAGGCGAGGCGGTGAATATCTTCCCGATCAAATGGAGTTATGAAATTTTTACCCAGTTCCTGAAAGATATCGTGTGTGAGCTCATCACCCACGTGTTCCAGTTTTTCTATTTCATTAATCAGCGTGTTACGTTCCTCAGAACTTGTTGAGTTGATTAGCTTAAAAAACAATTTACCCGCTGACTCCAAATTTTCAGCCGCTTTATCAAATAGAGGAAAAAATTTTCGGTCTTTAGGAACAAATAACCTCAGGAAATCGAATGACATTTTTAGTAATTGATTTTATCGATGTCCGCAAATGTATTTTAATAATTGTTTAAATCATATTTTTAGTAAAATCTTAACATTAATAGGTAAATTCATTCCAACCTCGCCTGCGACTAATCTTAAGATCCTGCAATAATGTCGATTTTACGTTCAAATTAAAGTTGTAACTACGAAAGGTCCCCACAGGAATCCACACAAAGCGCATTTGCCAGCAATGCAGGTCTCTGTATATTTCAATTGTGGTTGTAGAAAGTTTTTTAGCCTGAAGGTCAAAATTAGTTACAATATTCACTTTCCAGTTTTTAGTTATACTCAGGTCGCCACGGAGATTTAATGTTTGTGAATAAACCAGGGTATCTTTAGTTCTAAGAGGTCGCTTGGTTAGCTGGAGGGCATAACTGAACGAAAAATTCCAGGGTATATTGAAGTCAACAAAAAAATCCGGATAACGAAGCAGCAGTTCATATTCGCTTAAATTTTCAGGGCCTATTTGTATGTTCTTTTGGGGTTGTTTCTTGGTCATACTCCTGAACGAACCGTTTATAGCAAATCGAGCACCGGTAAATCGCAATAATTTACCTTCGGCATCAAGCATATACTGATTAACACGACTTAAGGTATTTCTGTCAATAGTATATGGATCCCAGTTCGCATCAAAGTTCATATTTACCCCGGTAAACAAGGGCGTAATCACACGCATAGTAACCGGCTGAAACTGCAAGGTGTCCACAGCGAGATTGTATGAGGTCTGAAAGTCGAAACGATCAATGATTTTTACTTTTTTATATCCCGTTATCGTATCGCTTTTAGAACGAACTTTCATCTCGAGGTTATTATTCAACAATAAGCCAATACTACCCTGCCTGCCCGCGCCCGGTGAGCCGTAAAGACCGTTTTCAAAAACGGAGTACAATTGTTTTCTGCCGGCAGAATCGGTTTGAACGGATCGATATACATTATACCGCTCCTGAGCAAAATCAGGTCTGAAGTTAAAACTCAGCGTAGGGTTAAGTACGTGACGGATGGCTTTTATTTTTCCGTTAAACTGATACAATCCATACAACCGGGTATTGATGCCAATGCTGGCATTATACTCATAGGCTGTTCTGAAACCCGGTATCGTATCTTGTTCCAAACGATTGGAGTCGGCATTCCAAACCTTATTTATGGTTTTACCATAAAACCACTGATTAAAGTTGAGTGAGGGTGTGATTGTGAGGTATTTAAATACGTTTAAAGAGGTATTTATTGGTACAGAATGTCGGGCACCGTATGCGGCTTCATTCAATACGTTACGTATGATGGTATTGGCATCCGTGCCGCGAAATAATATACTATCAATTCCACTGATGTTGTTTCGCGCATTCAGGTTATAGGCAACCGTAATTTTTTCGTACCATTTGGGCCGCCCCACGGTACTGGTTCGTTTAAATGGATTTACCTGCGACATACCAAAATTGATATCCGGCAACCCAATGGAAACCAGGTTCGTGGCTAGGTTTTGATTATGCGTTGCTGTTGCAGTAAGCGAAAGTGGTGAATTACGAAACACCTTACTGTACGATATCGAGGATCCCAGCTGGTTATTGAGTCGGGTATCGGCCTGAGAGGTATAACGGCGGTTATATCCGCTTGTAGCAAAGTTTACACTTGCCGCAAATCGATAGTTTGGATTAGCCTTGGCATCCAGATTATACGCCCACTGCACACTAAACTGATTACGAAAAACGGTAGAAAAATCGCTTGGATTCGTACCTCGCTCCCGCAAATATTTAATGGCTACATTACCATTAAACTTATATCGCTTATTATACCTGGAATACAAATTCAAGCCCCAGGTGCCCCTGGAAAAGATTGTTCCCGTAATGGCCAGATCGTAATAATCATTTATCGCAAAATAATAACCTCCGTTGGCCAGGAAAAATCCCAGATCGCTACGTTCCCCGTATTCTGGAACGATAATACCTTTTGTACGCCCCTGCTTAAACGGAAAAATAGCGAATGGAACAAATAACGGAGTTGGTACACCGCCAACAACCAGATTAGCCGGGCCTGTAACGATTACCTTTTTAGGAATTACCTTGGCTCGCCGGGTTGAAATATAAAAATCCGGTTCGGAGTAGTTACACGTTGTGAATTTGTTGTGCAGACCAAAGTAGGTTTCATCTTTGCTTCGCTTAATTAAATCACTGTGCAAATATCCCTCATCCTGTTGGGTCACCAGCTCGCGTATGCGCCCTTTTCGGGTTTTGAAATTAAAGGATAGTTCCATAGCATCATAAGATTCATCGCCCTGAGTAAACCGGGGTAGCCCGGTTAATTTTCCGGCGCTGTCCTTTATGCCAAATGCAGAAACGGTATTATCGTCCCAGTTGAACTGAATGTAGGCGGCATCGAGGGTAATATCATCATAGTCTACGTGTGCTTTTCCATACAGGTGCACCATTTTATTCTCTATGTCATAAATGATAGAATCATCAGCCTGATAATTAACCGGCTTGTCGAGTGCATCCTTACTAAAGGTGATTGAATCAGATTCGGCTTTGATGGTATCCGATGGAATAGAGTCCAGTCCGATAGGATTGGTATAATGATTGAATGATAAAGAAGCAGAGCAAGTTGATGTTCCAATGAACAATACAATCAACAAACAAAACGTTAAACGAACAATAGCCCCAAAGTGCTTATCCCGATTCTCCCGAATAAATTTGTAACTGTTGCGTAACATCCAATTATTGCCGTTAAAACTACAACAAGATTAATCTGTGAAAAAAATAGTTGCATTAATAGTTTTCAGTCTTCTGCTTGTGTTTGTGCCAAAAAAATCAGAACAACACGTTAAATGGGGCTTCAATTATACGATGAAAACCATCGTGATTGATGCCGGACATGGTGGGCACGACGGCGGATGTCACGGAGTGTCTGCACATGAAAAAAATGTTACGCTATCCGTAGCGCTTAAACTGGGTGCTTTGCTGGAAAAAAATATCCCGGGGCTTAACGTTATATATACCCGAAAGACGGATGCGTTTGTTGAATTGCACGAGCGCGCGGCTATAGCCAACCGATATAAAGCAGATTTGTTTGTTTCGATTCATTGTAATGCCAATAATAATACAAGTGCCTACGGAACCGAGTCTTGGACAATGGGCTTGCATAAATCAGAAGGGAACCTCGATGTAGCTAAACGTGAAAATTCGGCTATCCTGATGGAGAAAAACTACGACATTCATTATGAGGGGTTTGACCCTAATTCTCCGGAGGCCTATATTATGTTCAGTCTGAATCAAAACGCATTTATTGATCAGAGTTTGATGCTTGCCGCAAACGTTGAAGATGAATTCAAAAAAGATGGTCGATTTTCACGTGGTGTGAAACAGGCCGGCTTTCTCGTATTATGGCGCACCACCATGCCTGCTATCCTTATAGAAACCGGATTTCTTACGAACAGAAACGAAGAGCAGTATCTGGCTTCTGAAAAAGGACAGAACGAATTGACTCAGTCTATATTCACAGCTATTAAAAATTATAAGATTAAAGTAGAAGGCGAAGTGAATGCCCTCTTTAACAATCAGGATCGCACCGTTTCTGTTAAAAATGATCAGGGAAATAATGTAGAATCAACAGATCTAAAAAAAATAGATACCGTTCAATCACCTGCTCCTGATAAAACAACTGCTGATCATAAAACCACACCATCGGTGTATTACTCGGTGCAGTTGGCCGCGTCAAAAAATCAGATTAATATCAAAACAGCACCCTATTCCGATGTTCAGATGGTTCGTGTAGAAGCAGATGATTCGGGATACTTCAGAGTATTTGCCGGAAAACATAGCACTAAAAAAGCGGCAATGGATCAGTTAGATGTATTAGTTCAGAAAGGATTCAAAGGTTGTTTCATCGTGGGATTTGAAAACGGTAAACGCTTTGTGGTTCACTAACTGAAGCCTTTAGTCACGAGTGCCCTTGAAATTTAGGACAACCTTTTATGATCCAGCTTCTCGAATTCAGAGTTATTGCTGATAAACTCAGGCACCATTTCTTTCATTGCTTTTACCAGTTCCATATTATTCTGACCATCAAATAGATGAATCACCTGTTCAATTTTCTGATTTACCTCCGGATAAGGATATTCTCGCACGCGGGCTATCATAATTTTGGGGTGATGAGTGGGCGTTGTATTCTCGCCATTATTTAATAATTCTTCATATAATTTTTCACCCGGACGCAATCCGGTATACACAATGTCAATATCTTTCTGAGGCTCCAGACCTGATAGTGCAATCATTTTAACCGCAAGGTCGGCTATGCGTACAGGCTCACCCATATCGAAAATAAAGATTTCACCTCCCTGCCCCATAGAACCTGCCTCAAGTACAAGCTGACAAGCCTCAGGTATGGTCATAAAATAGCGGGTTACCTCCGGATGAGTAACCGTAAGCGGGCCACCGGCATCCAACTGTCTGCGGAATAATGGTATCACGGAGCCATTAGACCCTAATACATTTCCAAAACGCGTTGTTACAAAGCGGGTATGTGTTTTTCCTGAAAGGTGATGATCGAGACTTTGCACATAAATTTCTGCAATACGCTTGCTGGCACCCATAACATTGGTAGGATTAACGGCTTTATCGGTACTGACCAATACAAACTTATCCGCCTTGTAGGTTACAGCAAGATCTGCGCATAATTTGGTGCCCAATACATTGGTGTAAACGGCTTCAGAGGGATTAGTCTCCATCATTGGTACGTGCTTGTAGGCCGCGGCATGAAAGACCACATTAGGTTTAAAGGTTTGAAATACATTGTGCATTCGGTTACTATTGCATACATCACCTATAACGACTTCAAAGCTTAACTTCGGAAAGCGGGAGCGGATTTCATGTTCTATTTCATACAAAGGTGTTTCCGCCTGATCCAGTAGAATCAGTAAAGCCGGATTGAACGTGGCTAGTTGCCTGACAATTTCAGACCCAATGGATCCGGCCGCACCGGTCACTAAAATAGTCTTATTGCTGACCTGTTCTTTTATCTTTTCCAAATCGAGGGCTATAGGGTCTCGCTCCAACAACTCTTCTATTCGAACTTCTCGGATCTGAGCTGTTTTGAGTGAACCATTTAACCACTGGGAATTGGGCGGTGTATGCAATACCTTAACCTGATATTTAAGACAGGTTTCAACGATACTTCGCTTCATACCGGCAGACACTTCCCAACGGGCAATCACCAGCTCCTTTACTTCGTTCGTTTGAAGCAAAGCCTCCAGATCGTAACGGGCATCATAAATTCGAACACCCTCCAACTGCTGTTTAACTAATTGAGGTTTTGTATCGATAAAAGCCACCACCTGATAGTTGTGCTTTTGGTCGCGCTCTAGTGTTCGTTTAGTAACTGAGCCATTATTGTCGGCACCAAAGATGATGACATTGCGCTTAACTTTAGATGACTGTGCAATTTCGAGATAGACTATTTTAACGGCCAGTCGGTAGCCGGTACTAAAAACCAACTCCGCCAGGTACTCGATTAATAAAACAGAGAATGGTATCAGGTACGCATAGCCCATCTCATGCGAAATGAAATTAAATAGTCCGGCAGTGAGTGTACCTATGGTAATGGATATAAATAGACGTTGTGCATCTTCTGAGCTCGTGTAGGCGATCATGCCGCTATAGGTTCTGAAAATGATAAAGCCCGCAATACGAATCAGCAGTATGGTAACTATGCCTCTCGGCATCAGATTCAGTTCAAGTTCGGGTATACTGAAATTAAAACGTAACAGATAAGCCAAATAATAACAACACAAAACCAGCATCACATCTATGGTAAAAATGGCCCATCTGGGTAATATGTTGCGACGTGTGAAAAACAATTAAAAGAGTTTTAACAAAGTACGTATGATTATTTGAAGGTCGTAAAGTAACGACTGTTTGCTGATGTATTCCAGATTGAGAGCTAATTTGTGGGGCATCACATGTTCAATGTAAGCTTTCTCGGCATCTGTATATTGGGCAAGAACTTTATTTTCATCTATATATTCCAGCGAGGCCAAGTCAGTGAGCCCGGGACGAACGCTTAATACATTTCGTTGTTCGGCATTGTATAATGCTACATATTTTTCAACCTCAGGTCTTGGACCTACCACACTCATATCGCCACGGATAATGTTGAACAGCTGAGGCAATTCATCCAGCTTGTATTTGCGCAGATAATACCCTACTCCGGTAATACGATTATCCCTCATGCCCACGGTGAGTAATCCTTTTTTATCAGCGCCGGAATACATCGTGCGGAACTTGTATAAGGTAAATACTTTACCATGTATACCGATGCGAGGTTGCCTGTATAAGACACCACCCGGTGATGTAAGTACAATAAGTAAGGCAATCATCACATATACCGGACTAAGTATGATGAATACGATGAGGGCAGATAGGATATCGAAGAGTCTTTTTAGCACCGGCCTAAACGTGATGCTGGTTTAATACCTCCTCCACGGCTTGTATGACCGCACCGGAAACTAATTTAACCTGATTCGGTTCTAACCCGTAGTATACCGGCAATGAAATTTCGCGGCTGTAATTGTCGTATGCAACGGGATAATCCTCCATACGATAACCCATAGATTTATAATAGGATAATAAAGGCAATGGTTTGAAATGCACATTAACACTCACATCGTAATCAAAAATCTTTTGAATAATTTGATTGCGCTGTTGCTCGGATACATCGCGAATTCGAAGCATAAATAAATGATAACAAGACTCAGCCTGATCCGTGTGTGCAACAGGTAATTGCGCCCATGCATACGTTGCAAAATCAGCAAGGTATTGTTCCACGATCGCCTTACGTACAGGCAGAGTGTCGGAATCGTAGCGCTCCAGTTCAATCAATCCGATTGCCGCAAGAATATCGGGCATATTCCACTTGTAGCCGGGCTCAATGATATCATACTCCCAGTTCCCTTTTTGTGTTTTGGCTAAGGCATCTTTATTCTGACCGTGCAGGGCTTTAATATTCAGTTCTTTATAAACAGCCTCGTCATCAAAGGCTTCAGGTAACATCAGCGTTACAGCACCACCTTCTGCTGTGGTTAAATTTTTTACAGCGTGAAACGAAAACACGGTGGCATCGGCCAAGGTACCGGTTCGCCTACCCTTATAGGTAGCCCCAAGCGAATGAGCAGCATCGCTAAGCAACAAGATGCGGCCAAATTGTTCTTGAATGGTATTGGCAGGCTTGAAAATTTTGCGAACTTGTTCCTCCCGAATTAGCCGGTTCAACGCATCACAGTCACAGGG
>BJGO01000043.1:16849-17772 GCA_014190535.1 Bacteroidota bacterium
CCGCAATATCAATATTAAAATCATCGGCACGAACATCGGCTAGCACGGGCTTTGCACCGCAGTGCATCACCACATTTGCCGTAGCAGAATAGGTATAGGCCGGTAAGATGACCTCGTCGCCCTCACCAACACCAAACCAGCGAAGCATCAGTTCAAGACCTGCAGTAGCGCTGTTCAGACAAAGTGTTTTTTGTGAGCCGCAATACGTCGAGATTTCTTGCTCGAATCGTTTTGTTCTTGGGCCTGTTGTAATCCAACCCGACTGTAAGGCCTTAACGACCTCATCGATAATTTTCTGATCGATGCGTGGTGGTGAAAAAGGAATCATGTGTAAGTGATCTAGTAATGATTTGCTGAAAACATGTCACAAAAAGGCAACTACATTTCAACAGATGCAAAGGAATGAAAAAGGAAGGGATGATGGTATTTAAAAATTGACCTGCAATCGCAGATTCAGTCGCCGTGTGGTCAGATAATTAGGCACTGCGTAGGTCGTATTAAAAAAATCTTTAAGCCAAAGGTAGGATATGGTATTGCTGATGCCCAGCAGATTAAATACTTCCATACTAACCCACATCGAACGTATGTATTTGTGAACACCGGTAACTTCGCTACGCTTTTTGTGGCCAATCAGCATAGCCGAAAAACCTATGTCCACACGACGGTATGGAGGCAGACGCAAGGTGTCACGAAAGCGGTTGAGATCCGGCGGGCCAACAGGCAAACCGGTGGCAAAGACCAGATTGAGGTGCACTTTAAAACGATCGTTGCCCGGAATATAATCCTGCATAAATATGGCAAAAGTCAGGCGTTGATCGGTTGGCCTGGGAATAAAACCGGGGAAGGTCCTGGTTGAGTCAATCGATTCAATTTCACCCGATGATGTAAAGCTGGTGTCGGTGACATAGTAAAAGTCGTTCTTA
>BJGO01000044.1 GCA_014190535.1 Bacteroidota bacterium
GGTTGATTTATATGACCCCATTTATGCTGATGGCTGGAAACAGGGCATTTATATGCGTAAAATTGATAAGGCCATAAAAAAAATGAGCCGCGATAACCGCAAACTGGTTGAGAAGCTGATTAATCACCTTACCGGCACAGAGAAAATGAAGCAAAATGCGCTCGATAAGGCTTACGACAATGTGAACAAGAGTTCAATAGGTTTAAATAAATACATTCATAATCAAACCAAACAATTATTAGGCAGAAATAAATTAGTAGGACTGGTTGGGGGTGATCACAGTACACCATTCGGCTATATTAAAGCGCTGGCTGAATATTACGCGGGACAGCCCGTTGGCGTGTTGCAGTTTGATGCTCACTGCGATCTAAGAAAAGCTTATGAAGGCTTTACCTATTCCCACGCCTCAGTAATGTACAATGTTCTTGCTGAAACACAAATCAGTAAACTGACTCAGGTTGGTATTCGTGACTATTGTAATGAAGAACAGGAATTTATCGAAATGAACAAGTCACGTGTCAATGTATTTTTTGATGCAGACATCAAACGATCATTATTTTGCGGTGAATCCTGGCATACGGTCTGTAAACGGATCATCGATACCCTACCCGATCTCGTATATATCAGCTTTGATATCGATGCGCTGGATCCAAAACTTTGTCCAAATACCGGAACGCCGGTTCCGGGCGGGCTGGAATTCGATCAGGCTGTTTATCTGATGAATATGCTTACTGATTGCAACAAGAAAATAATTGGTTTTGACCTTAATGAAGTGGCTCCCGGAACAAACGAGTGGGATGCCAATGTTGGCGCACGCCTACTCTACAAGATGTGTACGATTGCTCTCAAGTCACGCTCACGTTCAGAAGCTTATAATAAGTCGGTTCGAAACGAAAAAAAATAAGACACAATACGTTACGCCATGCACCCACGAGAACTACCTTATTTACTGTATGCCGATGAAAACGGAACAATTTATGAGGACCCTTTACTCCACGTAGCGGGTCGTTCCGGTTCTGATATTGTTGCATTAAGGACGGAGGATTTTATTGAACTGCCGGAGGGAAGTGATTTATATGTTTTACCTGACCGATACCCGATTGGAATGAACCCGGAAACCGGTCAGCCGGCTATTAGCAAAAAAGGATTTGCAGTTAGTGCACAAATGTCACCGGCACACACCATGTTGTACATGACGGCCTATCAGCGAAATGAAAACGCCAAAACACTACCACTCTTTGCGTATTCCTGTGTGGGATGGCTCGATGGGAAATACTATGTTACTGCCATTCGAATAGATCGGGATGTACGTCAGGAGCCCCTTGGATTTGATCATAATCAGGTTATAGCAAGCGTATCAAAGTGGCATACAGAATACCCCGACAACAGGCTATTACAACACATAGGAACCAATTGTGCATTAACCTATAAATGTCCGGCGGCACGTAATTTTTTCCTCAACCGTTGGGAGGCCCCAATACCCACCTCACCGGCCTGCAATTCAAATTGCATTGGATGCATCTCGTTTCAACCCGAAGATGAACACATCAGAAGCACACAAGATCGGATAACATTTAAACCCACTGCCGAGGAAATAGCTCAATACGCCACGGAACATCTAAATACGGCCCCATATCCTATAGTCAGTTTCGGGCAAGGGTGTGAAGGCGAGCCTTTGTTGATGTGGCCTGTAATACAAGAGGCTATCGTACAGATACGTAAGCAAACGAATAAAGGTAGTATTAACATTAACACAAATGGCAGTATGCCCAAGGCTGTAGAGGCGCTTTGTTCATCGGGATTAAATAGTATTCGCGTGAGTCTTAACAGTGTTCGGGAGGAATTATACAACGCATACTATTTGCCCAATAATTATCGTTTCCAAGCATTGAAAGAGAGTATTAAACATGTCAGAAAATCAGGAGGATGGGCATCAATTAACTATTTTGTTTTTCCGGGAATAACCGATGAAATTGAAGAGTATCACGCATTAAGAAATTTCATAATGGAGACGGACTTGTCCATGATACAATGGCGGAATTTTAACATCGATCCGGACTGGTACATTGAACGAATTGCTAAAAAAGAATTTGGTGAAACTATCGGTGTAATGGAAATGATGAACCGAATTCGGGATGAATTTCCTCACATTATGTTTGGATATTTTAATCCGCCAATGGAAAAAATTCTAAAGCATAAAGAGCTATTCGCTAATTAATTCGGGCTTGATACCGTTGCCAATGTATTACTATGATTTCTTAATCTAAAATGTAATTTTTACATTCATTGATAATTATATTTTGATATGCTAATCACATAGATCAAATACACCGTATGGAAAAGATTATAATTCTAGCTTATATTTTCTATGCCATCTAGTGCATGCTGAGATGAATAGGCATATTAGTTTTTTAACCAGATGTTGTTATGATTCGCTTCGCCGATCAAATACAGAGTTTGATTAAACAATTTTATAAAAATATCATCACGTTTTATCAAGGTCTAACTAACTCTGCCAATCTTGTATAAATACAGACATCTATGCTCTTAACTGTGGTCGATTCGTTTATTTTGTCAGTATGCCCTGCAATGGTATGATTATTCGTATGTGTAATTATGGATCATTACTCAAAATTATATATCGACGCAGTGCGTAACGCCCGTCAGGCTGTTGTGAAAATAGATATTATCAACAGTAAACAAAGTCAAAAACAACCAAGTCACGGCAGTGGCTTTTTCTTTACATCGGATGGTTATCTTTTTACCAATGCGCATGTTGTTCACGGAGGAGATCGATATGTGCTTACCTTTTCGGATGGCACACAAAAATCTGCTGAATTAACCGGTATTGATGTGCATACCGACATTGCGGTTCTTAAAACTGATGCTTCAGCCTCTGACTTTACGGTATTGCATGTTGCCAAGAATGAAGAAATTCAAATTGGGCTTCCTGTACTTGCCATTGGAAACCCTTACGGATTTGAGCATACCGTCACCTCCGGTGTGGTAAGTGCATTGGGCAGAACGTTGCGAACACAATCCGGACGACTGGTTGATAATGTCATTCAAACCGATGCCGCACTTAATCCCGGGAATAGTGGCGGACCGCTTATTAATCTTCAGTCTCAGGTTGTTGGGGTAAATACGGCAACCATAAGCGGTGCACAAGGCTTGTGTTTTGCCATACATATACAAACAGCATCTCATATAGGATCTGAACTCATACAGCACGGAAAAGTGCGCCGGGCCTATATTGGGGTTGCCCTGCAGGATGTACATACCATGCATCAGTTCATTCGATTTCATCATCTTAAAAATAAGAGTCTGTTGTTTGTGGTAAATGTTGAACCCGGTAGTCCGGCTATGCAAAGCGGAATAGCATCCGGTGACTTTATTGTATCGGTAAACGGTATTGCTGTAAATGGGATCGATCATCTGCATCGATTGCTGGATTTGAATGCCATCAATAAGGAACAACAAATTGTTGTGATGCGATCTAATAAACTATTGCAATTTAATATAACACCTAAATCTGCTTAGCGATGTTCACGGGCAAGCAGGTATCTGCTTATATATTTTCCCAAAACATCGAATTCAACATTAACAAGACTACCAACGTGTAAATCCCGAAAAGTAGTGTGTTCATAGGTATATGGAATTATGGCCACACTGAATCGATCATCAAGCAGATCGGCAATAGTCAAACTCACACCATTCAAACATACAGATCCTTTTGGGATAAGCAGTTGATGATGCTCGGGATTAAATGAAAAAAAATATCTCCAGGAACCAGATTCATCCAATATTTCAGTACATCGGATGCAGGTATCTACGTGACCTTGAACAAAATGACCATCAAGGCGCCCACCCCACTGCATTGCTCGCTCAAGATTGATCCGAGTACCCTGCTTCCAGGTTTGAAGATTTGTTTTATGAAGGGTTTCGGCAATTGCTGAAACGGTATGGGTGCTACCGAATATAGACGTAACGGTTAAACAAACGCCATCGTGAGCAATACTTTGATCAACTTTTAACTCGTGAGACAATGTTGATTGCACAGTAAAAATCATATTTGATTTTTCCTCCTCAACAGCAGCTATGACACCTATACATTCTATGATTCCCGTAAACATATCAACGATATAAATGAATAAATCCGTTTAAAGTTTTTGAAGGCTTTGTTTGTAATTCAAGTCGTTCCTCAAAGACTTCACAAACATAATAATAGGTACCATCAGGTACTTTCTTACCGGTTTGTTGATCGGTACCATCCCATAAAATATCCGGGTCGTTCGTTTGAAACACCAGATTACCCCAGGAGGTATATATGTTCATATTTATTTTCTGGATATAACGGTATGGTTTTATTGGAATAAATAAATCATTCTTACCGTCGTTGTTGGGAGTAAATGTGTTCGGTAGTTCGTATAAGGGACAATTATCCAGACAGATTACTGCACTTCGTTCACCAATATTATCGAAGGAGTCTACTGCTGCTATAGCGTAACAGCCGGCAACAGATTGTATCAGTTGGTGCAAGTACGTGGTATCGTTAACCGAACTGATACTATCCAGGATGTTTAGTGCTTCACCACTATAAGGAGCATAGTAAATAAAATATTTTACTGCATCACCGCCACAATCTTCATTGGGTTTGGTCCAGGTAAGAAAATTTGTAAAATCATCAAATGTATAGGACGTTGTATTGCATTTATTACTTATGGTGAGCTGTGAGGCACATGGGCCAATCGTATCCACCGGAATACCACACACCTCCTGCGAAAAATTGATAATAGGAGAAATAATAGTGGTTATACTGTACGCCCCGACCGATTTTATCTTGTAACAATAGGTTGAATCGTTGATAAGCGGTGCATCTATATAGGATGTGTTTAAGGAAATACCGATTGAGTCGAATAAGCCGCTCAGCGGATTTTTTCTATAGATATGATATTCCGTATTCGTCCAAGGAACGTCGAGTTCCCAATTTAATTTAAGCGCATTCCCGGCAGATTGAATCTTTAAAAACACGGAGCTGGCGTAGCGTGCATCGCCAATTTCATTGGAAGCTGAATAGAATCGCACAAAATAATTATAGGCTTTATCAACCGTATTTAGTCCAGTATCAATGAAGGAAGAATCATTCAACTGAAAAAAGTTATTCGCCGTAAATGTTTGAATAAGTTGTTGGTTAGCGGGCGTATACCCTTCGGAGCGAAACAACTCGTATTTGTATGGCCCGGGATTTTGAATCGTGTCCAACTCGGTTTTGGATGGCTTAGACCAATTCACTTCAATACTTCCTGAGGCTGGATCCGTAATCAGCACACTCGCCTTAGTCATTACAGGTATGTCTTTTTTGAGTTGGGTGCAGGCCTCATTGGATGGAAGACTTTCGGTAAACTCCGTGATGTAACCCAGTGAGGTGGGAACACCAAATTCAGCCAATACACGATAGCAGTAATTTTTACCTATGATCACTCCGGCATCGGTGTAGGAATAGTTTGTTAAACCGGATGCAATTTTGGTGTAACCTTTTCCATCCAGACCGGGTGTGCAGGTATCAATAGCGAAAGGGTTTGGCCCCTCTCGTCGCCATACCGAAAAGCCAAGAAATTTTTGTACGGTGCTACATACATATGGATTATCCCAGGTAACTACTATGCTGTTACCCAAAGGAGTCGCCTGAACATTCTGAACAGGTGGTCCAACGACTTTTATCCGGAACGTTTTGATATCGAAAAGTGGAATCGGGTTGGTATTATCTTTTGCCTCAACAACTGCCACATAGGCATTCGGAGAAATATGCGTGCAGTTTGTATTCCAGTTAAATAGACCGGTTGAGAAACTTAAGCCGGGCGTATTGGGCACAAATGTGGCCGGACTGGAAGGCACCAGAAACGGCCCACCATAGTTTGATAACGTAATAATCTGATTAGGATTAGGATCGGTTGCCGAAATCAGATAATTGACTGTACTACCTGCAACAACACAGGTGTCTTGTATTTGAGCAATGATCGGTGGTTTATTATTCGAATCAGTAATAATGATTTGTAAGTCTCTTTTAACCCAGCCTACCTGAAGAACTGAATTAAGAACTCCATTCACATATATTCTGCGATACTCCTTAACGATAATGCCTACGTTAACAACACCGGTATAGGTGGGTCTGTCCCAAATCATATCACCGGTGATTTGATTCAGTGTAAGTGTTGCCGGTGGTGGCGTTAAGAGATGAGGATAAACATAGTTGGGCACTTCCACATTCTGATCAGCAAGTGGAATAAATAATTCGAAGGCGAGACTGTCTCCATCGGGATCATACGCTCCCGTGTTGTGTGTAAAAATCTGATTTACATAAGCATAATCAATTGAATTGGTGGTCAGCACCGGCGAGTTATTTATGCTACCATAAATAGCAGGATCGGCAAATACCAATAGGCTCTCAAAATATAGTGGTATATCGACCGATTGGGATGCGTTAATATTTTGTACACCCTGAATTCGGTTTAAGTCCTTCATTCCGATAATATAAGTACCATAACCGGCGTAGGTATGCGTTCCCTCATAACGATTACGGCGAATATTAACCGTGAGATCGGTTACTTCTACACGAACAATTAAATTCTTAATACCATCACCCCAGTTAACTTCAATACTATCTCTATCGGCCGCTACAGAGGTTTGATCAGTATATGTTGTAACAACAACGCGAAAGGTATTGTTACCGATATAAGTGTATTGCAGATCGCCTGAACGTTCGTGGGTAGCAAAAGCAACAGATGCTGACAAAAAAAATAATAAAGGCAACAACAACCTGAATGAGCGTATTCTGAAATTCATCTTCTTCGATGGCGACATATTTTACCTGAATTGCATCGAAAGTTAGTTAAAATAGCTTTAGTATTTTCAAACCATAATTAACGGGCATGATATCAAATACAGAAATTGAGAATGCATTAGAATTATGTGGCAAACTGATGGAATTACACGGCGAAAACACATTTAAATCTAAAAGTTACCACAATGCAGCATTTCAGATCAGTAAGGTTGGAACAGCGTTGCAAGACATGACCGATGCCGAAATTGCCAATATACCCGGCATTGGTCAGTCGATGATCGATAAGATTCATAGTCTGCTTAAAACAGGAACGCTCCCCGTACTAACCGAACTACTGCATAAAACTCCTGAAGGCGTTATCCAGTTGATGCATATAAAAGGTCTGGGACCAAAAAAAGTAGCTACCATATGGAAAGAACTTGGCATTGAAAGTATTGGAGAACTGGAATATGCCTGCCGTGAAAACCGTTTAACGTTGCTTAAAGGGTTTGGAGCCAAAACTCAAAAAAGTGTATTGGATAGTATTGAGTTTATAAAACTCAGTGCAGGTAAAGTACATTATGCCGTAATCGAAAAGGATGCCCTTGAATTTGAGGCTCATCTGAAATCTATTTTTCCGGAAAATCAAACCGGTATAACCGGATCTTTTCGTAGGCGTGATATCATCATCGATCGTCTCGATTATATAACTGACATGCCGATACAAACTGCCATAGAACGTTTATCCACCTCGTTTGCCTGCGAGAAAATAAACGATACCCTTATTCAGATATCCGGCCTTATGATTCCAACCTTTCTTACCTGTTGTACCCCCTCAACCTTTATCGCAACTCTTTTTCAAACCACGGGATCACCGGAATTTATACATCAGTTTGATTCTATTGATTATTCTAAACATTACCCCGACGAAGCTGAGATATTTCAGGCGGCCGGATTGCGGTTTTTAATTCCGGAAATGAGAAATGGCTCGTATGAATTACAATGGCTAAAAAATTATGCTAACGATAAACCAATAGACACCCCTGACATAAAGGGCATCATACACGCTCACAGTACTTGGTCGGATGGCATTCATTCAATCGAAGAAATGGCGTTGTATTGTATGCAATCTGGTTGGGAATACCTGATTATCAGCGATCATTCAGCCAGTGCTTTTTATGCGCAGGGATTAAAAACCGATCGGGTTATTGCGCAACATAAGGAGATTGATGCCCTAAACCATAAACTGGCCCCGTTTAAGATTTTCAAATCTATTGAAAGTGATATTTTAATTGATGGGTCGCTTGACTATCCAGATGAAATACTCGAACGATTTGACTGCATCATTGCATCCGTTCACTCTACACTGAATATGGATTTGGATAAAGCAACAAACCGACTATTACGTGCTATAGAAAATCCATTTACAACCATACTCGGACATCCAACCGGGCGTTTATTATTATCGCGATCCGGCTATCCCATCGACACTAAAAAAATCATTGATGCCTGTGCCAGAAATAAGGTTGTAATTGAATTAAATGCAAATCCCTGGAGATTAGACATAGACTGGAGCTGGATCTATGAAGCCATGGACCGGGGCGTACAAATTGCAATTAATCCGGATGCGCACAGTGTAGCCGGTATTCACGACATACACTATGGAACCCTGGCCGCCCGAAAAGGCGGTCTTATTAAAAAGTTCCTATTCAATAATCTTAATGTAAATGAGATGACCGCGTATCTGGAGAAGCGTAAATCAGCGATATTCAAAAAATAGCAACGTACTTTTACGGTGTGTTATGAGAAAATACTTTTCGCTGGTAGTCTTTAGCCACACCATTTTTGCGCTACCTTTTGCCATATTGGGATTTATCCTTGCTTACAAGGAACAAGCGACTGCATTTAACCTACTGTTATTCATTAAAATGTTGCTTTGTATGGTATTTGCCCGCACGGCCGCCATGGCATTTAATCGTTATGCCGATGCCGATATTGATGCGCTAAATAGCCGTACGGCAAATCGGGAAATACCAAGTGGAGCGATCAAAAAAAGAAATGCCCTGCTACTTGTTGTGATTACCTCTATGGGGTTCATACTGACAACCTGGTTCATTAATCCACTGTGTTTCTATCTGTCTCCCATTGCGCTTATGGTGGTTAACGGATACAGCTACACCAAGCGATTTACTCCTATGGCCCATTTGGTATTAGGCTGTGGACTTGGTCTTGCCCCAATCGGAGCTTATCTGACCATAACAGAATCGTTTGCCTTGGTGCCTGTCCTATTATCATTTGTCGTATTATTTTGGGTAAGTGGTTTTGATATCATTTATGCTCTGCAGGATGAGGCATTTGATCGAGAAAATCATTTGTATTCCATACCCGTTTGGCTGGGTGGTAAAAACGCACTCAAGCTAAGTCGAGTCTTTCATGTTATTAGTGCCGCATTATTAATCTGCAGTGGTATTCTGGGTGATTTTTCGGTGTTTTATTTCGCCGGTATTGTGTTATTTATGGCACTACTGATTTACCAGCATACTATTGTTAAAGCGGATGATTTATCAAGAGTGAATCGCGCTTTCTTTACCACGAACGGTGTTGCATCCGTTTTATTCAGCATCCTGGCAACAAGTGATTTATTGTTTCTTTAATTAATTACTATCGCATCAAATACATCTTTCCAATGTTGTTCTTAAAATATTTATCTGCTGAGGTCTCGTAGTGATCTATCACCTGATTATTCAATCGGGTGATGATGCGGTATAAATAAAGTCCATTGGCAAGCGGATCACCATATTGATCTGTTCCATCCCAAGCATATTCTGTAATATTTCTACCTATGGCAATCGGGCCGAGTTCACTCTTGTTGATCTCTTTTACCACCTTACCGGTTACAGTCATTATCTGGATGCGGAAAAATTCCGGAACCTGATAACCTGTTAACGTAAATACAAAGCGAGTCTGTGATGTAAACGGATTCGGATAATTCAGCACATTGGAAATCATAGACTTGTTAATGACTTCAAATGATATTTTATAATCATAATTACCTGAAGCATTCCCACTGCGGTCATATCCCTGAACAATTAACTGGTAGGTGCCATCGATGTTGAGCATTGGCTTTAATATGGCTGTTGCGGTATTGTCCTGAATCAGTTTGGTGCTATCGGCAGGATAGAATTCATTTTCGATACCATCCAGTTTTAACTTCTTCACGGAGCCATCGGGATATACCAGATTAATTTTCATGAGTGACGTGTCGTTAAGTGGCATGTTATTGCTTTCATCTTTTAAACGGATATGAATTTCAGGACGGGCTGATACAATATCGCCATCAAGAATATGTTGTCCATCGAACGTAACATCCAGCAAGGGATTTACATTATCGCGACTCACTTGAAATACGAGAGATGCATAGTTATTAAAATGGTATTGCTCCTGTTGATAATCAGAATCTATAGGATTGATTTCAACCAAAAGTTTATTTAAGCCAATAAATGCTGAGGAGGTAATAAGGTAATTAAGCCGGGCAATAACGGTATCCTTGGCAGGTATCGTATCGATATATTGAAAAACAGTTGTGGAATTATTTGAAGCATCTGTGAATACATATCGACACTTCACATTATACATAGGCCATTCGCTGAGATTAGCGATGGCATACTCAAGCGAAAAATTAGTGAATTGATTCAATGAGTCCGTAAGCTGATAGAATGCGGTTGGATGTATAGCTAATTCGGGTACGCTTTTGTGATTAATACGCCAGAAATCGAGTTGCGGTGATGTGCTGTTTATGGTATCCTCTACATTTAATTTAAGTTTGAGATATGGATAAGTCGTTGCACTTATTCCACTCAGACTCGTATCTGAAGAAATAATATTATTAACCAATAATTCTTCGGCACCATTCGGCTTGATGCCATAAAGCTGAAGATGAGAAACATCGGCACCTGGTTCCACATCATTTAAATTCCAAGTAAGTGTTTGCCACTCAGCCGCCGGCCCAATTTGTACCGAACGGATATTACCCTTGTTCCACTGACCTATAATTTTAAATGTAGTATCGATAATCGCAGAAGCCCCGGAGCCAACGATCTCATATATAGGATAAGTATTATCTCCTTTTTTACTAAATAACACATAAGGCCTGTTTGTGGTTATTGTATCGATATCCTGAGCGCCTATGGAGTGGAATGCATCAAGAAGTTCTTGGGAAAATCCGGCATAATTTGGATTATTGATAGACATGGCCAATACATAGTTGCCCTCGGGGATGGTGTCGATAAAATCAATTATGGACTGAAACGATGCAGATGATGTCGTGCTATAATAAAATGCGTTCAGGTTATTCGGATAGCAATGCAGGTTACCGTACTGTCCTACTCCGCCACCCTGACTGATACTCTCCCATTGAATGCCGGTAGCTGAATCGATTACAGCAAATAGCCAGTTTACGCTGTTACCACAGGTCCAGTTGGCCAGTCGCACATTATTGATATAATATGATGGCTCATCCCAGTTAAGCGGACCGCCATAATTTGTAGTAATACCATTGTAAACGCTGATATTTTTTACATCATCAACGTATTTGAATTTTCTGTTAACAGGTAATTCTATGTTATTATATGTGTCGTATAAATACTGGAAATAATGTGACTGATTCCAACCCGGAGTGGAGCCTGACAAATAAATAAAAGAGGCATTATGCCAATTATATTGCTTTCCGCCTATGGTGTCAATAGATGTTCTCCAGTAATAAACGTTGTTGTCGAGGAGCGTAACGGGTGGTACCCAGGATATGACGCCCCCGTTCTGAGTGATGGTAATTTTTTGTAGTTGCGGTGAATTAAATTTTTCGGTGGTATCAATCTGAAATACATAATGACCATTGGTTATTAATGGATTTATGGTAGATGCACTTAACTTAACCGTTGCTGTATTCACTATGCTAAAATTGTATGGGTAAACCGGTATAATATCATCAGACTGAATAATCAGGTCTGCATTAAGTGTATTATTTAGCTCAGACAGTTCATCCACCTGATTATCAGCATCGATTTTAATACTAAACTGATTCAAGCCAAGACCGGTAAGCGCGTTGTTTGGTACACTGAATGAGACCGTATCAGCGTAATATGGTGCTTTGATTTTGCTGTATGTAATCACATTCTGCTGACCACCGGGAAGTATGCGTGTAATATCAATATAGATGGAATCCTTAATGGCCTTACCGATATTGGTAACCACCACATTTATTGTGAAGGTATCTACGCCGGCTGTGATAGTCGATGGATTAAAGTAAACCGACTGTGGTTCAAGCGCATAGTCTGGTTTGTTGTGCGTATTCAGTTTTAATGAGGGATCGCCATTATATAACATTTGTTCTGCTACGGTACGGTCCAAATTCGAGCCCCAAAAAGTCATAACGCGTTCAATAGTTTTTTGAATCAGTACACCAATAGACTCATTATAATGCAACTCTGTTAAGTTCTTGTAGAAACTCTCCGTATAAATCTCCAGACTGTTTGATATCGCAAAAGTTGATGGAGCAAGAAATCCGATACTGCCGCGTTCCTCAGCAAAAGTAAATAGTGCCGAAAGCCCCTGATCAGCAGCAAATAAATTGCCCACCAAACAACCGTTAGTCAGAATTAGCGGATACTTGCCCTGGTTATTGTAGTTGTATGGATTATTCAGATTAAAATCCAATGACTGATAAGATGAATGGCCGAAGAACGTGAGCAATGATATGCCCGTGTTAAATAAGGAATCCATTGCTGATGATTGAGCGAGTGAGATGGGCTCTGTAGAATTCTTTGAAAATAATTGGGTTTTACCTCCAAAGAAAACTGAATCCTCTATCTGACGAGCATAATTATTCAGGATGAACTGAAACAGAAACTGATCATTAGGGTTGGAACCGCCGGCAAGATGCATTACACGCTTCATCCATAATTTATTGGCTATACTTTGCGGGGCAGTCTGTTGTTGGATAAATTCATTTACCTTGTCGAGGTACGACTTAATTTCCTGATGAGAGAGCACTGATAATCGACCTATTGGTATACGTGGCACCGGATTACCGGGAGCTGCAGTAAGCAGCACATCTGATCCGGAATTACCCCAGGTTGGAATGTAGCAGAGTGGCTTGAGAGAGGGCGTAATGTTGTAATTCATATACTCAATACCTTTACCAATTAGAAGTATATGTTTTTGTTGTGGAACGTCTGTCCAAGTTTGAAGAATATAATCCGTAAAGTTTCTAATCGCTGAAGGATGCAGTTCAACTCCATAAGCAAACTGATTGTATAAATCGTGAATGTCAGCAATTACAGCCTGAAAACCGTGTTGATTTTTCATTTGACGATAAGCTTCCACATAATTATTACCGTTGCCGTCATTATCAAAATACTCGTGTTTGATAATGATGAAGTCTCCGTGATTTTGAGATAAGTTGTAGTTCTTGAAACTAACCGACTTTATTTGACTAACACTCTTGATTACTGATGTGGAATTGGCTACAAGTATGAGTTGGCGCTCCATAGCAGAAGGCGGTAAGGCAAACTTTAATGTATCACCGCTAACAACGCCCTGCATCCTTAGTTTGTTGGTGATATCGTACAACACCGGAGTTGTATTCAGGGAATTGAAATTAACGATAGCCAGATATTTTTTTACTCCGGATGCACTTAATTCAAAAAACACCTGAGACTGATTATCAAAATTGAACTGCCTGGGATATGTTATCTGCAAATAGGATAAGCCGTTAAAGTCTGTTGTTGTCGTTGGATTCTGAGCCGAACTGAATTGTACTGCCGTTTGTGGTGCGGTTAATAAATTGTTAGTTGGAAATAAGGTATCCAGTCGCTGTACATTAAATCCAAAATAATTACGTTGTGTAAACTGAACACCTCCGATCTTTACTTGCATAAAATGCTGGGTTGGGAACTTACCGCACCATTGCGTTTTTAATCTGGCCGCAGGTCCGGGAGTGTATGGAAATGGCGTGTAAACATTTCGGGTAATTGTATTGTAGTTGAAAGTAACGTCAATATAACCCTCAGCCATGCTAAAATCTGAGTCCCAGATTTGTTGCCCCTGAATTTCAGGTTGTCCACGGATGATGGCAATCTGGTCCCTGGCACCACCATAAATATTCGTTGAAGTAAACCAGCAATAAGGCTCCTTTGGAGGTAAATTAGTGAGATTGTTTGGCGTGTTCACGTAATGCATAGAGGTAGCCTGATTGCTCCAGGTAAGAAAATAGGCCGATGTATCATTAAAGATGCTCAGTTTATCATTAGCCTGATGAAGCGGATTGTTGTAAACTTGTGCATCGAGGGTCCCATCATTCTTATATGCCCAAAATTCGATATAGTCTGATGACGTGATGAATCCGGATGTACTCACAAAAATGGGCACTTCCTGACCACGGAAATACATACGATACTTGCTTCCTTCAATGGTTGATATGGGAATGCCGGCATTTTGCATTGTGGAAGCATCAAGCCGATAAATACCATCCTGTGCTATCTTAATCTTGTAATAGCTTTGATTGTAGTTAATCCAACTATTAGGATATTGAGCAAATACCTGAGTGGTTAACGATCGTATGGCTAGCAGAATAACTAATGAGTAAAAAAGTTTATTCATAGGCTACTTCTTAAAAACATCGAGTCTTACAGAAAAAACGTGTGAATAGAGTGCGTTTGATAAATAACCAAGATTGGTAAAAGCATAATCTATCATTATAGTTTTTATGCGAATACCTATGCCGATATTCGGTTGCATGGTGGTGATCTGTTTAGAATCGATGTCGGATGTAACTCGTTGTATGTTCCCCACCCCGGCACGTAAAAAAATCATTTTAGCATAACTTCCCTCAACTCCAAATCGGGGATCAATACTAAAAGGACGAGCAGGTATCAGCACATTACGTTTGCCATCTGTAGTCAGTACTGCGTTGAGTTCCGGAAGTACACTGAATTTTTCTGAGATCTTAATATCATGGCCGCCACCTAAAATAATCTGTGGTGCAGTAAGTTCAGTAGATCCGGTTGGTACGATGTTACCCGATGAAACAAGAACCTGCTGTTCCTGGTCTGTGAAGTTGAATGACCAGACATTAAATGTTGTTGTAAGATCTCTGATTGTTGCCCCTAAGCGCCATTGTTTTCTGCGGTATTGCATTCCAACATCAACTCCCATTCCCCACGAGTTGGCAAAAGTTCCGATACGGTTATGGATTATTTTCAGATTTCCACCATAGCTTAATCCCTTTACGCCCGTATTGCTGGCATAGGAACCCATAAACGCATAGTTCGCCGCTGAAAATGACGTTACATTATCATAGTTTATACTGCCATCCGGCTCCTTCAAAAAAAGTGTGTTTGGTATATCATCAACCCCAAAGCGTATCAGAGAAAAGCCGATTCGCTTTTTATTGTTGTTGATTGGTTTTACAATAGCCCCGTAATCGAATTTGGCGATGCCTGCAAAATATTCGCTGTGCATCAATGCGGCTGAAAAATTAGCTTCGCTGTACATTAGACCTGCAGGATTCCAATATCCTGCATATACATCCGAAACCGATGCAATCTGAGCACCCGACATGCCCATGGCTCTTGCTCCTACACCAATGTTCAGAAATTCATTGCTGTATTTACGAATCTGAGCATTGGCGAGTACGGAAAGTAACAGGAGCACAGCAAGTGCTTTGAGTATCTTCATTGGTTCTGAAAAAAGCTATTAAACGAATTAACAATTATTGTAGTATAAAGTTAGTTAACAAGTTGGCACCGGACATATATTAATGTGCACATCGCATAGCTCATTAGCTTAATAAAAAAGGCAGTGAATTAATGTGTTTTTTTTCTCCGTTTACGCTCTTTTCTGATTAAACTAAGCTCCCTACCCGTTTGGCCTGCCACTGAGGTGTTTTCCTGAGCACGTCTCATAAGATACGGTATCACATCACCTACAGGACCATAAGGAAGATATTTTGTAATGTTAAATCCGGCCTTAGCTAGGTTGAAGGTAATATTATCACTCATTCCCAATAACTGAGAAAAATGCAAATGCCTGTGATTCCTTTCAATATGCTGTTTTACTGCTTTTTCAGCGGCATACTTATTACTATACTCGTTGTGTGAAGCAATACATACCAATACACGATCCAGATGTTGCATGCAAAAATCGATGGCCAGGTTATAGTCACGGTCGCACTGCTCTTTGTTTGGCTGTATGGGTGAAGCGTAACCCAAATCAGCTGCTCTGCGTCGCTCTTTTTCCATATATGCCCCACGCACTAATTTATAACCCTGAATAATCGGATAGGCCGCTAAACGGGAATAAGCCTCTTTCAAATATTGCAATCGATCGTGGCGATAAAGTTGGATGGTATTGATAACAACGGCACGTTTTGTATTAAACCTGATCATCATTTCTTCACATAACCAATCGATGGCATTCTGTATCCAGCTTTCTTCGGCATCAATCATCAGACTGACTCCATGCTCCGACGCAACATTAGCAATACGGTTTAATCGATCTTTAGCTTTTTGCCATTGTGTTTGGTCAAGACCAGTAAGCGTTTCTTTATTGCTGACCCGTTCAAGCAGTGAAAATGAGGTCAGCCCGGTGAGTTTTACACTTACAAAGGGAATATTCGAATGTTTGCCTGCAAAAATCATAGAGTTGATGAAGGCCTGGGTTGCTTTTTCAAATTCGGCTTCTTCCTCCTTACCCTCAACACCGTAGTCTAAGATAACACCAACACCGTGTTTTGAGAGGATATCAATAACTGCATTGGTCTGTTCAAGCGATTCCCCTCCACAGAACTGGCTGAAAATTGTTTTCCTTACAAGTCCTTTTACCGGTAACCCGGACCGAATAGCCCAGGGTGTTAGTCGTGTAGCTATGCGCACCAGTGCGTTATTATTCATCAGCGTAAAAAGCAGATGGGCCTTAGCCAGTTCTGAATTGTTTTTATAGGAAAACGCAGTCTCTGTATCGTCGAATGAAATGATTTCGTTAGTGCTATTTATCATACGATAGGCACAAAAGTAAACAAAGAGAAATCATGGCTTGTTTAGTACTGGTCAATAATCACATAAATTTGCAGGATAAATGTCCGCCGTTAATTCATTAACATCCCCTATACTCATAGCTGGACCGTGTGCCGCTGAATCGAGACAACAAGTATTATCCATCGCCAATCAACTTAAAGACTCCGGAATAAGCTATTTCAGGAGTGGTGTCTGGAAACCCAGGAGTCGCCCGGGAACATTTGAGGGAATCGGCGTCGAAGCATTGGAATGGCTGCAAGAAGTTCATCAAACCTATCATATCAAGCCCATTGTTGAAGTGGCCAACACACAACACGCAGAAGAAATTATCAAAGCAAAGATTCCTGCCGTATGGATTGGTGCACGCACAACGGTAAATCCGTTTTTGGTTAGTGAAATTGCAGAAGCGCTCCGGGGCACATCCATCAAGGTTATGGTAAAAAATCCGGTAAACCCTGACCTTGAATTATGGATTGGTGCTATAGAACGCTTGATGAAGGTGGGAATACACGTAGAAGCCGCCATACACAGGGGCTTTTCACAATATGGTGCTCATCAATACCGGAACGAACCGGCCTGGGAAATTCCACTCGAATTAATGCGAAGATTACCGGGCATGGCTGTTTTATGCGATCCGAGCCATATTGGTGGCAGTCGTAGTTTGTTATACGATTTATCACAAAAAGCCGCCGACCTTGGGTACAATGGCTTGATGATAGAAACCCACAACAATCCATCTGAAGCATTAAGCGATCAGGCGCAACAATTAACACCAGAGGCGTTTATATCGTTAATCCAGGCTATCGTATGGCGTAAAGCTGAAATAACCGACCC
>BJGO01000045.1 GCA_014190535.1 Bacteroidota bacterium
TGGACGATTCCCTTAAAAGAAGACCCGGAATAACAAAATATCTACTGAAACAGGTACTTTATAAATGTGTGCCTCAACATATTTTTGACCGTCCCAAATGGGGATTCAGTATTCCGCTGGCCAAATGGTTACAGGGTGATTTAATGTATTTGATAAAGGAACATTTGAGTGATGAAAATCTGAATAAATTCAACCTTGTTAATCCTTTAGTGGCGGCACATTATCGAGACGCTTTTCTTGCCGGAAAATCATACTATTATAACCGGGTTTGGAGCCTCATGATCCTTCACAGATGGATGGGGAAGCATAGTAATTAAATACCCTAATTATTTTGGAAGTGCCATCTCTAATATGCACCTTTGCTATGGCATGAATACGAATACTTATCAGATTGTATTGCCTCAATTCGAGGGCCCTTTTGACCTGCTTCTTTTTTTCATAGAGCGTGATGAATTGGATGTTTATGATATACCCATAGCTAAAATCACCAAAGATTTTCTCGACTATCTCCATCAGGCTCAGGAAATGAATATCGAGTTAGCCAGTGAGTTTATTCTGGTTGCCGCTACGTTGATGCGCATTAAAGCAAAGTTATTATTGCCCCGAAAAGAACTTGATGAACAGGGGCAGGAAATAGATCCACGTAAAGAGTTGGTCGACAAACTTCTTGAGTATAAAAAATTCAAGAGCATCTTAAATGAGATGAGAAATTTGGAAGATCATAGAGGTAAAATTTTTGAACGCAGTAATGTTCAGTCAGAAATAAAATCGATTGCCGATAGCTTGGCTAACGAGGCCGAACTGCACTCTCTGACATTATTTAAGTTGATGAAAGCCTTTGAACGTGTAATGAATCGCTTCGAAGCTGAAAAGAATAAGCCTGTTCACAAGGTTATTCAATATGCCTATACCATAGAAACACAAAAGGAGTCGATATTAAATCGGGTTCGCGAGGAGCGAAATGTATCATTTAACCGACTGTTCGAATTTTGCGAGAATCGAATTCATGCGATCTTCACTTTCTTAAGTTTGCTAGAACTAATTCAGCAAAGGTTGCTTGTAATTCAGATTGGTATTGGTAAGAACAACTTCTGGCTTAACCCGGCAGAGACTACTTCCAATTAAGACAAGGATATTATTTACTATTTGGAGCATGGTGCGGCTTTGGAGGCTTGGCAGTAAGATATACAAATTGCACAATCAGAAACAATATGATATAGGACATTAATATAATGAATGTACCCATAGATGTTATCGAGTTAAAATAAACAAAGGCTATAATGGCAAAGCCGTTTAGCAGTATAGATAATGCAAACAGGATATAAAACACCTGCCGATCTTTGAATCCGTGATAAGCAAGGTGGTGTGTGGTGTGATCTCTTCCACCAACAAAAGGGGACTGACCTCTTCTTAATCGATGAATAAAAACCGTTGCTGTATCCATTATTGGAATAGCGAATGATAAAATCGGAATAATAAATTGCTTGAACTGCAGTCCCGCAACATCGATCTGGCGATGATTCCAGAATAAAATAATAGAAAGACCGGCAAGAAAAACACCGAGAAACTGACTTCCCGTATCGCCCATATACATCTTTGATGGGTTGATATTATAAACTAAAAAGCCGAGTAGTGAACCACTCACACCTATCATTAAAAAGGTTAAAACAGAAAAAAAGGTATGATTTAACAGCATAAAATATAATCCGGCAGCAATAATACTCAGTGAGATAGATGTTGTTATTCCATCCATATTATCAAGCATATTAACCGAGTTCATAATGCCTATAACCCAGAGTACAGTGAATAAAGCATCAACTGCAAATTGTCCGGTGAGATTGATAGTTATACCGGTTGAAACTAAAATAATCGAACAAATCAGCTGGCCTGCAAATTTTAATGAAGGTACTGTGTTGTAGGCGTCGTCGGCTAATCCGAGAAGGAAGCCACATGATGCAGAGAGAATAAGTCCAATTAAGGGCAGGTTGAATTCATCCTGATCATTAAATCGGAATATGGCATAAACGCTAGCCGAAATTAAAAAGAGGATGTAAAAACTGATACCCCCAATAGAAGGCTTTGCGGTAGTGGCCCACCGTATCATATTATCGGGCTGTCTGATGCCAAGCGTTTTCGTAAAGCGGAGCATTACGCCATTGATCATTACTGAAAAAGCTATTGATAGCACAAAGAACACAAGGTAAATGGCATCGTGTGTTAGAGCCCCGTTTAACATGGTTGTTAATTAAAGAAATTTTTGATTTTATCCCAGAATGTTTTTGGTTTTGGAGTTGTGTCGGAATAATAACCGTATCCATAAGTATATCCGCCGTACCCATAACCGTACCCATAACCACCATAACTTCCCCCATAGGCGCCCCCGTAACCGTACCCGTAACCATACCCGTAATTATACCCGTAACTATAGGAATAACCCGAAGCTCCGGACCCCATACTATTAATAACAACAGAGAGGCGATTAATTTTATTATCTGTTACTAATCGATTTACGTTATTTAAAAAGTTTCGATTGGAATAGTCGGCGCGTACAACATAGATTGGATAGTCGGCCTGCTTCATGAGCTCGAGAGCGTCAGTAACAACCCCGATAGGAGGAGTATCAATAACGACAACATCATATTTTGTTTTTAGATATTCAATTAAATCTTTCGTTTGCTGTGACATAATAAACTCCGCCGGATTGGGTGGAACAGGGCCAGAAGTGATGTAGTCCAGATTTTCCCATTCAGAGTGTTTGATGCACTCCTCAACGGTATATTTACCAATAAGAATGGTGCTAATTCCTTTATTATTCTCCGTGGCAAATGCCTTATGTATTCTTGGTTTTCTTAAGTCGAAGTCGAGTATTATGGTTTTTTTACCGGCAACCGAATAGATACCTGCCGTGTTTACTGCAATAAATGTTTTTCCTTCGCCCGCAATTGTTGAGGTTACGGTTATTAAACGCTTAACCGATTGATGTTCCAGCGGAATATACTCTAGGTTGGTTCTGATGGATCGAAACGACTCGGAGATAATAGACTTGGGATTCATATTCACCACCAATTGAGATACATCCATAGGTTTGCGATAGATAGGAATTACACCAATAAGTCCGGCGCGACTGTTGCGTTCTACTTCTGTGGGGGACAATATTTTACTGCTTAACAAGTAACGAATAATGATAAATAGCAAACTGATAACAATACCCGAAAAAATACCGATCATTTTAATGAGCGGCACATTTGGGAAAACCGGACTCAAAGGCGGTTCGGCTTTTTTCAAAATAAGGAAGTCTGAAACGAATCCGGCCAATGAAATGCTGAAACCGGATTTCTTATCCAGGAGGAGTAAGTAGTATTTCTCTTTCAGATCACTTATTTTGCGTAGTCGGGCAAACTCGGCTTCTAATTCAGGAAACTTATTAAATTCATTGGTGTACTTGGTCAACTCTTCATTCTGAGCCTTACGCTCTTCCTGATTTGCTTTTAATGTATTGCCTATATTTTCTTTAATATTTAACTTAAGATCATCAATTTGTTTTTCGATATTAATAACTTCAGGATTATTAGCGGTTTTGCTTAGGAGGAAATAACGCTTGTCGGCTTGAAGTTTATCCAACATACGAACAAACTCCTGCAATGCTGAAAACTGAACGTCAACGATACCGGAAAATAATCGGGTAGAATCTTCATATCGATTAAAATAATCTTGATAGCTGTATAGCATGTTATCCTTGATGTTAAGCATAATCTGCTTCTGCTTGATATTATTCAATGCCGTAAGGATCTCGGAAATTTTTGATTCGGTACTGATTAAACCATTTTGAATTTTAAATGCCTTGATTTGATTTTCATAAGCCTGCAATTCGGCATTTATCAGATTAATCTGAGATTCGATGAAGTTTAGAATAAGGGTAGCGCTTTCAGTCTTCTTTTCTTTATCATAAGAAATGAACTCGTCATTCATCGCATTTACGATATCAGCCGCACGATAGGGATTTTTATCCTGAAAAGATATCAATATTGATGGTGTATACGGGTTAATTCGAATAACATCCCGTATTCGTTTTGCAACCGTTTGGCGGTTATTAATTACAAAATAGAATTGCCCTGTTTTTAAGGATTCAATATTTGACTTCAACACTTCCTGATCCGTGTTGGCTGTAAAATCAAAATGAGGAGTTCGAATTTTTTTACCATACGATCCGTTATAGATAAACTTTTGTTGGCCAATACGATAACTTATTTTGAATGATTTGTTATTAATAAACTCAAAATTGATGGGCAAATCGTATATAGAGTTTGTCTTAACTAAAGGTAGAATTTCAAATGGAGACGATTTGTATTTTTCTTCAACCAGTATTTGTCCGGTATTGTAGTAACTAACCAATAGCGGTAGTTTATCCAAAACCCGGTCCATGATCAGGTTAGATTTCATAACCTGGATGTCGCGTTGTAAATCAGCATTTCCTCTTGACGCCTCAAGACCGATGTTATCAAGCCCAATAGCCTTTGATGTGTTTTCGGGTTTAATCATAAGAGTTGATCCAACCTCATACAGGGGAGGGGTATAACGCAAATACAAGAGGGAGGAACTCATAGTAATTAACACAATAAGCACACACCATATAAAACTCTTCTTGATAATGATAAAGAGTAACCCGGGATTGAAATCGCTTCCAATCAGCTTTTGTAGTGGCGATAAAATAATTTTCTTTTCTTCTTGCATCGGTTACAAGCGGCTTATGAATACAGTATAAACGATAATGAATGAGGAGATAATAGAAAGAATAGGCGCTACAGTAGGATAGACTTCGCGAGGGCCTTTAGTGGGCTCTATATAGACGATGTCGTGATTTCGTAAGACAAAATCTAATTTCTTATAGCTCTCTACCGTAGATAAATCAAATAAATACACTTTGGCATCTGCGCCAATGCCCCGAATAACCTTGATTCTTTTGGCATTATTTATCTGAACACCACCTGCGGCTGCCAATACTTCTGTAAGCGTTATATTATTGTTAAATAAATCCACCATCTGCGCTGTCATTTTGCCTTTGTATACATAGACCCGGGTGTATTTAATATTTACACGAATAAATGGATTAATAAAGTAATAGCTGTACTTATTTGATAATGTATCTTCGAGCTGTGTGGAAGTAAGGCCGGCAACATATATTGAATCTACCAAAGGAAGAGTGGCATACCCTGAAGTATGTATGATATAGTCAATAGGTAAATATGAGCCATTAAAACCAACGACATCTACCAGAGCATATCCATTGTTGGATAGTACCTGCATCGTAAATACATCGCCAGGGCGCAGACGGTACTCCTTATCTACGAGCGAGTCAGTGCTATCAAACTCATAATCTTTTGGTGTTTTAAACAATAATTCCGGAAAGAAAAACCCACAAGAGCTAAAAAATAAGGAAATGATAGTAGCAACAATCAGAAGTCTCAAGGAAGTATGCAAAATTTAAATCAAATGTATAAAAAATGACTGATTATTATGCTTTATCTAATAGTTGCCTGTATAAATTTCCCATATCACCAACCAGGCGGGTGTAGCTGAAACGATCAAGAGCAAAATTTCTTCCCAATTCCGACATCTGAGCTCTCAACTCATCGTCCTGAGTTAGAATGAAAATGTTTTTTGCCAACTTCTGCACATCGCCTTTTTTTGAAATAAAGGCGGTTTTATTTGGTATAACCACATCGCTGATGCCTCCAACCCGTGTCGTAACAATCGGCTTGTTTGAAGCCTGCGCCTCAATTAGGCTAACAGGAGTCCCTTCATTATTTGATGTTAGGGCAATTATATCCGAACCGGCATAAACCACATCAACATCCTTATGCCAGGAGGTTAATGTTACGCAAGCGGCTCTTTTTTCTTCGGGCCAAAAGACATAATCAAGCCCCTGTTGTTTAATATAGCTGATGATATTAGCGCGTTCTTCGCCATCGCCCACAATAAATGCCCGCAGTTTTTTATCGGAGTTCTGTTTAACGATATTAAACGCATCAATAAATAATTGATGATTTTTTACCGGAACCAATCTACCTACAATCGTAATGGCTATTTCATCATCGCCGATTAGATATTTGTCACGAAACTGTTTTCGCTTAACTGTTTGATTGTCTGTAAATTCATGTAAGTCAAATCCAAGGTGTACAACACGTATCTTTTCAGCAGGTGCAATATTGTAAATCAGACTCAGTTCGCGTTTTTGCCGCTCACTAATCGCAATAATTGCCGTAGATTTTTTAGCTAAGTAGCGCTCTATCTCCAAAAAAACTCTTGTTTTGAGCGGACTAAAATAGGAATGGAATACATGACCATGGAAGGTGTGTAAGATAACGGGCACCTTACATTCGGCCGCGGCCAGCCTGCCCAGCGTACCTGCCTTTGCGGCATGAGTATGCACAATATCCGGCTTGTATTCTTTGATTATCTCTTTTATTCGTTTGTAGGCTTTCCGGTCTTTTAAAAAATTTATATCCCTGTACATTTCTGGGATATATAGTGGTTCAACACCCAATTGCTCTGTAATAAACTCAGAACTTTCTTCAGTTTCATCGATCATTCCCGAAACCAACTTTGTTTCAAACTCGGGAGCTAAATATTTGGTAAGATACGCCGCATTAAATGTTGGCCCCCCCAGATTCAGTCGATTTATTATCCTGAGAACTCGCGGCATGATCAATCCAATTTTATTTTATCAAATCTAATCGTTAAAGTTAAAAAGTCCGTATGGTGGTGTCAATTTATTTCATATACTTATTATAAAAATTTTGAAACTGAATTAACCCCCATATCCTTGCCGGGGCATCTCCCGGATTTGACGACTCCAATTGTTTTATTAAAGATTGAATGGTAGTGTAATTAAATATTCCTTGTGATTCAATCATATCCCGATTCAGCCATTCATTAAGTATTCTTGTTTTTAATTTGTCGCGCATCCATTCAAGAAGGGGCACTTCAAATCCTTTCTTGGGTCGGTTGTATAGTGCGGCAGGAAGATGATCCCTGAAAGCATCCTGTACAATTTTTTTTCGTTGATGTCGGTCTACTTTGAATATGGAAGGAATTCTGAATGCAAAATCCACAACGGTATAATCCAGAAAGGGCACACGCACCTCTAAGCTGTTTGCCATACTCATTAAATCAACCTTAACCAACATATCGCCGGCAAGCACTAATTTCATATCACTATACAGGCAATCATTCAAGTCATAGTCTCCCTTTATGTCGCTTGCATACGCCATTATATTAACTGAGCCGGTGCGTGGCTTTAGCAACAAGGAGCTAACATAATCGTCATCACCAATCGAACACCATCTTAGGTAACGATGCTGTGGAGTCATTGCGGCGCCCTCTGCAAATCGATGCAGTTGTCTGAGTTTATTCCCCAACATACTCCCTCTTGATTTCGGGAGCATTCGGAATAAAGGCCCCATTGAAGCAACGGCTTTCTCAAAAAAAGAAGGTTGCCGCATCCTGTATTCGGCCCAATGCTTCATGTAGCCACCGAATAATTCATCTGCACCATCGCCCGAAAGCGCCACAGTTACTTTTTTTCGGGTATACTTACAGAGCAGAAACACGGGTAATGCAGAGGAGTCGGCAAAAGGTTCATCGAGGTAATCAAGGATATCATCAAGCTCGTTCAAAACATCATCCTGTGTTAGTTTAAATACCGTGTGATTTGTCTTATACTTATTTGCAACCAGCTCGGCATAACGTGTTTCGTCATAAAAAGCATCATCTTTATATCCAATTGAAAATGTATTGAGATGATGGGTATGTTGTGAGGCTAAAGCAACAATAACAGAGGAATCAATACCGCCGCTTAAAAATGCACCAACAGGCACATCTGAGATTAAACGCCTCCTCACGGATTCGTTTAGTAAATGAATTAATTCTTTTTTTGCATCATCATATGATCCTGCATAATTAACGGACGGATTGATCTGATAATACTTGTTTTGCTTCACTGAATCATTATTAATGTTCAGATATGTTCCGGGTTGGAGTTTGTAAACGCTGTTGAGTATGGAGCAATCATCCGGCACATAATTGAACCGGAGATAGTATTCAAGAGTAGCGTAATTAATATTGCGCTTAAACGGGTATTTCAATAATCCTTTAAGCTCTGATGAAAATAGAAACACGTTTTCATCCTCATAGATCCATAGTGGCTTAATGCCATAGCGGTCGCGAGCTATAAATACCTCACCCGATATGGTATTATGTATGGCAAAAGAAAAAAAACCATTTAATCGGTTTAAAAATCCAGGGCCGTTTTTTTTATATAGTTCTAGTATTACTTCGGTATCTCCCGATGTGTTAAAATGAACACCTTCATTTTGTAATTCGGTTCTTAGTTCATTGTAGTTAAATATTTCACCGTTAAATACGATAACATATTTGCCCGAAGAGTCCCTCAAGGGCTGATTGGCAGATTCAGACAAGTCAATGATAGATAAACGGCGATGGCCCAAACAAACCGAAGCAGACTCATACAAACCCGAGGCATCTGGCCCTCTTTTATATAATTCGGCATTTGCTTCGCTTAAAAACCCAAACCAGCTTTTGCCTTTATCGTTTTTGGATATGATGCCGTTGATTCCGCACATGATTAATTACACGGGCAAATGTAATACAGATGATATAGTGATTCAAAGTGTTATTTTTGTTAAATAAAGTACGCAGGCCTATGATGAAGGAAATATATTATCGGAAAATGCTAACGATTGATGATTTAGCATTAACTCCGGTATATTTTATACTCATCTTAATGATTGCATATTTTATTAGAAATTTAATCGTAGGAAACGACGAACAAATAAAAAAATACTTTATTCCGGGCCTCATATTCAAACTGTTCGGCTCCATTGCTGTTGGGATGATTTATTTCTTCTACTATAATGGTGGAGACACAACCGAATATTATAATAATGCCCTGGTTATGTATGGCGCACTATCTGATGACCCGGTTATTTTTTTTAAACTACTGGTTTACTCGTATGAAGACATGGATCCATCTGTTTTTGACTACAAGGGCTGGTTATACTTTCGAAGAGACCCAAGCTCCTTCTTTTTTGGTCAGATTACAGGCTTTTTTTCGGTATTTGGTTTATGCGTATACACACCAACCGCATTATTAATAGCCGCTTTCTCTTATATTGGTATATGGTGCTTATTTATGACCTTTTACCGTATTTACCCCGATTTACACAAGGAGTTTGCTATAGCGGTTTTGTTTATTCCATCGGTCATCTTCTGGGGGTCCGGCATATTAAAAGACTGTTTTACATTGAGTAGTGCCGGGTTGTGTGTGTATAGCTTCTATAATATTTTCATTGCCCGAAAAAGGAAAATAGCAAACCTGATTATCCTTGCTATGGCTACATTTTTTTGTTTAAAGCTTAAACCATATATCATTATTGCCTTATTTCCGGGTTTATTTTTTTGGGCGATCTTAATTTATAGAAGCCGTATTGAATCTCCGTTCATTAAATTTCTGGCTGGTCCCGTAGCTATTGTACTTGCCGGGCTTGCCGGTTATCTTGCAGTCAACAAACTGGGAAATGAATTTTCCAAATATTCTATCTCCGGGGTATTACAAACTGCAGAGATCTATCAGGATTGGCACACTATTCTTGCTGAGGCGGGCAGTGCCAGCGGATATTCGCTTGGAACAATTGATGGGTCCGCCCGAAGTATCATTACAAAAATACCCGCGGCTATTAATGTGACCTTATTCAGACCTTATATATTCGAGGTTAGAAATCCGGTTATGCTACTTTCTGCCGTTGAAAGTATGTTCCTGTTAATATTTACAATTCGCATACTATGGAAAACCGGGGTTCGAATTACACTAAGAGCGATCTTCAATAATCCTACAGCTTTGTTCTGTTTTTTTTATGCGTTGTTTTTTGCTTTTTGCGTAGGGTTTACTGCCTATAACTTTGGCGCATTGGTTCGATATAAAATTCCCTGCATCCCATTCTATCTGGCGGGTCTATATATTTTGAATAAACAAACAATTATCGAATTAAGCCGAAATAAAAAAACGAATTCACCCGGCAACTTTTCTCCGGAAACTCAACTAAACAGCTGAAAGAAAATTTCCCTTAACGCCTGTTTAGAGTATCGGGACACAATAACCGCCCTGCCCGCCTTACCCATTTCCTTGCGCCGCATAGTATTCTGGCATAGCTCGATTAGGCGTCCAATCCAATCCGTTCTGTTGTTACATAAATAACCATTGATATCATTTGTAATGATCTCCTTGTTTACTCCAACAGGACTGGCAACGGCAGGAATGCCAACCGACAGATATTGTATTAACTTAAAGCCACATTTCCCTTTAGACCATTCATCATCAGTAAGAGGCATGATGCCAATGTCGAATCGTTGTAAATCAACAATTTCCTTATGCTTATCCCAAAGAATAAATTCAAATTTAGCGGTAAGTGAAGGGGGCTTATTTGAAATGCAGATAATGTGACAATCTGTAGCGCGTTGAACCTCGCACAGTATATTATCAATGTCCTCCAGGTATTTATTGGTGCTTAATGACCCGGTCCAGCCTATTGTAATTTTCTCATTTTGATTAATGCCTGGTTTGTATGAATCTGTATTTACAAAAGTAGGTATTACAACAATCTTTTGATTGTATTTGCGGGCATATGCCGCAAGAAACTCATTGCCGCAACTAACCTTGTAGCTCCACTTACAGATGGATGACACTTTTGAATACCATTTTAACCTGGATGCAAATCGGTTAGAATCCGAAACGTTAGGCATCCATATTGCGTCGTCGAAGTCATAGATAACTTTTTTTCTTAACACAACAGCGATAATCCATTCAAATACCGGAGGGCCTAGCGGTGCCGCTTCGCGGTGAATGAAAACATAGTCATATCTCATAACACGGAACATTAGGATAATTCGTCTCAGAAAACCCCGCATAATTCCTGCAACTTTGGCTAGCTGATACCCTTTTTTGTATAATATGCTCCAGGTTTTATGATCTATGAAAGACTGTACGTCAAATGTTACCTGAGATGCTCTTAGTTCATTGTAATACTGCTCAAACCGAAATCGCTGACTCGGCGCTTCATCAGTAGGGTAGGGTACAATAAACAGCACCCTCATTCGGTTAATATTTTATTATAAACGTCAGAATATTGTTCAATAGCATGATCGAGTGCGTACCATTTTTTGGCTCCACGTTTAATGTTATTACTATCTACCGGACTTGACAACATTAGATCTATGCATCGATTGTAATCAGCAATGCGAAGCTCATCCACCACAAAACCGGCCCTGCATTCGTTCACAATCAAATCAGAGTCGCCAACACCCTTGTTACAGACAATGGGAATTCCCATACTCATGGCCTCGCCCTGTTTAACAGGTGATGATGCTTTTTTCGAATATGAAGGCTTGATAAAAAATAATGTATATGAACTAAGGGAAATATAAAGCGGCATATTGTCGCGGGAGGCATTTGTAATAATGATATCTTGTTCAGGAATTTGAAGTTGTTCTGCCTTACTTCTAATGCTTGATGCGGAATCATTGGTGATAAATAAAAAACGGGCAGATGGTTTTTTAATTTTCAATTGTACAAAAAACTCAAGCATTTCGTCTAATAGATACCAGGTGCCAATGGACCCGATGTATGATAAAATAAAATCATCCTGATTAAGACTTAATTGTGCTCTTAATACAACTTGTTTAGCTTCAGTGATCCGATTTGGATTGAACAACTCTAGATCGGCACTGCAGGGGATTACTTCAATATGTGGTTGATGTGTTAAATGATGCCACGAGCGTATTTCTTGTGCCGCGCAATGTGTAAGACTGATCACATAATCTGCTTGTTGCAAAAAGGCAATTTCCTGTTTCTTAAAATATCGATAAACCAAACGGTAAAGAGGATTCTTTAATGACCATAATCCTCCATCAATTCGTTCATCTGCCCAAAAACCCCTCATATCAAAAAGAAACTTAATTCCTTTTGTGCGCTTCAATTCAAGACCAATGAGTGCGGCAATGTAACTACGGCAATGAACCAATTGAATTCTTTTTTCTTTCAGTATTTTATTGACAACTCTTTTTATTTTATAGATATCATACAATGTAGAAAGTACCGGAGGCCTCTTGGTATATATAATAGGGCGCCAATCAATCCGATTGGCTTTACACAACGCCCTTATTGCATTTTCCCGATTTGCGAAACGATCTTTTTTCTCACAGCTGATTAGAGTAATCGCATAGCCGACTTTAGATAAACCGAACAGGTAGGGAAGTACCTGTGATTGCCCCAAGGGATCCGTCATGCCATCATAGGAAATGTATAAGACTTCAGCTTTCGGCAATTTGTTTGTGTTTTTTAATACTAAGACGATTGATCAGAAACGCCGCAGGGAATAATAAAATCAAATCGGGATGTAAGAAATATCGCATCTCAATGTTACGCGTTTGGGGTCCTGTGCCGGCGCATAAGAATAGATAAACGATTAAAAAATAAATAATCGAGAGCAAAGCAAAACTTCTTAATTGATGCTCAGCACCTAGGAACATTAGTATAGCACCGGTTAATCCTAAAATTATCAGCAGTGTTCTGTAAATAAATAAAACAGAAGCGGCTTTGCGAGCCATTGTTTTTGTATCGCTTAACGAAATTTTGAATAAAGCCTTTTTCAAATTATTTAGGGGTACAATAAGATAAAAATGAACCGGATAAGCCTTGATAACATTGGCGCGCAGTTCGGTAAAATATTGTTCGAGTTCTTTCCCGCAGTCCGCCGATTCGGGGACGATATCTTTCCAATAGCCCCGCCAATGACTAAACCCTCTACTGCAATTTTTTGCCATGTCAATTGCTGTTAACAGTTTCAATGAGTCTTGTTTAGATGCGTAGGCAAAAGGGGAAACTTCGTAAGGCTTGTTCTCAATAATTTGTGTGAACTGAGGGAACCAGTCTGTTTTTATGGCAAACATATATTGCATGTAAGCGATAACATCAGGGCTCCAGTTGTTAGCACCGGTCAAATCCTGAACGGGTATTATTTTTCCATAATTAATGAAGTTTCGCAATGGCCAAGACCCATAACTAAGAATAAAAAAAACAGCGATAATGGTTGCGTGTTTTATGCCCTGCACAAGGGATTGACGGTATAAATAAAGGATATAAAGTCCAAATGCGGGAGCGAGTAAAAGCAGCTGAGGTCTGAATAAGCCACCCAGTCCCAGTAGCGCCCCGGCAACTGCACAGTTATACCTCACCTCTGTTCTAAGCAAAAAAAACAAAGACCACCCCATAATAAATATGCTCATATATTCCGAATAACAAACCGGATTCCATACAATAACAAAAGGATAAAAAGCATAGAGTGCAGATGCAATTAATGCGGGTCGTTGACACTTCAACAACACTTTAGCAACAGCATATATAACGGGGATCAATGAGATGTCAAGAAGTGTTTGAGCCCACCCAACGACTTTGTAGGTGGTTTGCCAATCGTGGCCACAAATGATATAAAATAGCCCAAGAAAAAAACTATAGCCCGGTAATCGGTTAAATGCGCCCATTTCTTTTTCCGGATTAGCCGTGTAATGGCCAAGCTCCAGTAAGTTTTGGAAAGAATGCGCCCAAGCAGACGTGTCGCCGTCTACAAAAATATTGGACCGCCCGAAATAGATGTAAGCCCCTACAGTAATGAACAATAGCCTAAATACTGCCCCACCCACTAAGATGTAAAACAGGGATTTGTTCTTTAAAAGCTTATCTATCATTAATACAAAATTGAACAATTCAAGGCTTTTTAGTATCACTCGCTCTGATAAATATTGCTATTTATTGAAAAAAGCAGTGAGATGAGTGGTTATTTAATGTGTAGCACTATATTTGTCAATAACTATCATCAATTATTGATACCTTATGACAGAAGTAAATAACGGCGCAGAAAACATTTCCGAGCAGACACAACAGGATTTGGATGCCAGAGTAGTAGTTCTTGAAACTGTGCAGTTGGACAACACAATTGTCTTTAAAGACTATTGGGCCTATGCAAGATTAACCAATGAGAAGATTCGTTCTTCTAAGTTCCTTGATCCCGAATATCTGGCGCAACTCCGTGAGCGTGTCGATGCCGCCTGTGAGCGTGTAAAACAATATCAGGATGATTATAATTCTGCATTGGACAAAGTTTCAGCCATAAAACGGAAGTACATTGAAGAAAAAATTCAGAGCGCCAAGGATATTATTGAATCCGACAACAACAAGAGCCAGACAGCACTTCGAGAGCTTTTGTCTCTGTTGAAAGATGACTGGGGCGAAAAAATAAAAGAGCTTGGTCTTACCGAAGATCAATATGGAATCAAAATGAATAAAGACGATCACGATGCTTGTTGGTTGTTCTGGCGCCAGATAAATGATCAGTGCTTTATTTATTATAGAGAAATCAAGCAGAATAATTTCATTCGTTTACGTAACGAACTATATGCATTAGCTGACGTAGTAAACAATGCTGAGCCTTTTGATGCACTGAATGCCATTAAAGAATTTCAGAAGTCAATAAAAGGTGTTGTATTGGAAAAGACAGATTGGGAGGAAGTTCGTGCCGAGCTCAATAGCCTTTGGGAGCGAGCTGATCAGCGCTTTAAAACTTTCAAATCACAGCGTAATCAGGATCGGCTTGAGCGCAGAAAAAAACTGGACAAACGACGGGACAATTGGCGAGTTCGCCAGGAAGCAAACATTCAGAAATTCAATGATCTAATCTCAAAGAATTTTGATGTAATAACCAAGATGGAAAACCATGTAGAAAAACTGCAAAATGATTTGATCAATGCCCGCAACGAATCATTCAAGTCCAAGCTAGAAACTTGGATTAAAGAACAGCAGAGCAAAATTGCAGATATCCAAAAAGCCAATCGCGAACTCAATCAAAAAATCGCTTCCATAGAAAAAAAGATAGAGCGTGTTGAAGCCGGGGAAGACCCCTATGCTGACAAAGAAACGGCCTCAACGGAAACGAGTTCTGCTATTGCTGATGAATTAAATCACCTCCCCAATCAACACACAGAACATGATTCCACTGAAAACACAGACCATACTGAAGCCTAGTGCTTTAGTTCTAATTGTATTAGTTATCGCTACAACGGTATTTAATTCATGCAAGGAAAAAGACAAGTTCGGCACTTTCTCTCTGGTCATTCCGGAAATTGTTTTTACAACAAATCCACATACTTATGATGGAAAGGAACTTAACCTTATTGATACGACTGTATTAACCGGCATTATACAACGATTGAGTAGCGAAGGACTATCCGCCGATGTGTTGACCTCAATCAAATTAAAAAAATTTAATGTGAGCACAGCCACTCCCGGCTTCAACTTTAATTCATTTGAATATGCAAATGCCCGTCTTGCCGCCATTGGTATGGACACTATTGTTTTTGCCAACAAAGCACCTGTTCCTCAAACCGGGTTAACAGAAACTGATTTTGATGTCAGCTACGATAATCTTATCGATTATATCAAAAAAGATAATATTTTCATTCGACTGGTAACCTATCCAAAAGAATCCTTGCCTGCGGCAGAATACCGAATTAATATGGAGTTTGAGCTTAAGGCCAAACTGAACTAGCTTTTACTGTTAGCAAGTATTGTTACGGTTTTATTTATCATTCATTAATACATTTTGAACAAATGTGATTGAAGGTTTTTTTATAACTTTTGGCATATATATTTGTTCAAGATTAAAATCAATAATAAAATCTAATGAACAGAATTCTTCTTTTAGCCGTTACGTTCACACTATTACAGTCTATTAATGTCTTCTCTCAGGACACCCATTTTAAATGTGGTAATGTAAAACTCTACAACGAATTAAGTAAGCATCCTGAGTTTTTACAACAAGAACAGGAGCTCGAGGAGTATACAGAATGGTTTACTGAAAATGGAAATACCTCACGCGCCAACACGTACATCATACCTGTAGTTTTTCATATCATACACAACTTTGGTATAGAAAACATAAGCGACGAACAGGTATATGATGCCCTAAGAGTTATTAATGAAGATTTTCAAAAAAGAAATGCAGATACAGCAACCATCATTGATTTATTTAAACCTATCGCCGCCGATTGTAGCATCGAGTTCCGACTCGCTCGTAAAGATCCAAATGGAAATTGTACCAACGGCATCGACCGGGTGCAGTCGCCCTTGACCTATGTTGGTAATGATGATGCCAAATTAAATCCCTGGCCACGCAACAAATATTTAAATATCTGGGTGGTTAATTCTATGGAAGATGGCGTTGCGGGTTATGCCTATGCCCCATCCGGATTTACGCCTTCGGCGGTTGATGGCATCATCATTTTACACAATTACATCGGAGCAATCGGAACAGGAAATCCTACCCGTTCGCACGCACTTAGCCACGAAATAGGCCACTGGTTCAATCTCAGACATACCTGGGGCAATACAAACAGCCCCGGAGTTTCTTGCGGAGATGATCAGGTAAGCGACACGCCAACGACCAAAGGTTGGACAAGTTGTAATCTGAATGGAGCGACCTGCGTGAGCGGCGTTATTGAAAATGTTCAGAACTTCATGGAATACTCCTATTGTTATGCCATGTTTACCACGGGGCAAAAAACAAGAATGCACGCCGCATTGAATAGCGGTACAGCATCAAGAAATAATTTATGGACAGCTACAAACCTTACTGCAACAGGAACAGACAATCTGGATTATGCAGATTGTTCACCAAAACCAATCCTATCGGGTGGCTTACCTCAATTTGTATGTGAAGGTGGTTCCGTAGATTTCAATGTGCTCACAAATAATGCGCCGGCAACAACTTGGAGCTGGTCATTCCCCGGGGGCACCCCTTCCAGTTCCGACAATAGCAATCCATCCATCACTTACACAACGTCAGGCACTTATAATGTATCTGTTACAACGGGTAATGCCACAGGGTCAAACGCCACCAACTCAAACAGCTATGTCGTGGTTCTTCCACCAACAGGTCAAAAAGCTGCAGCAACGTTTTCTGAAAGTTTTGAGTCCATTTCTTTTCCAAACAATGAATGGTTCGTCGACTTCCCGACAGCAACATACGGCTGGAAGAAGTTAACAACAAATGGTGCAACCGGAACAAGTTCATTGCGCGTAAATTCAACAACGACTTTTTCGGGAATGATCCATGAGTTTGTTACCCCAACTATAGATTTCACAGGAGTTAGCTCCCCTAAATTAAATTTCAAGGTAGCATTTGCACAAAGAACTCTAGCCGATGCGGACAATCTAAGAATTTTTGCTTCAATTGACTGCGGAAAAACATGGACATTACGATACAGCAAATCAGGAACCAGCCTGTCAACTACTTCCGGAGTAGTAACATCATCATTTAATCCATCAGCGGCACAATGGCGTCAGGAGAGTATTAATCTAAGCGCCTATGCGGGTCAGGATAATGTCAGGTTTAAGTTTCAGTTTGCCTACAAAGGCGGTAATAACATCTTGGTTGATGATATTAATTTTGGTTTAACCACAACCTCTGTAAACGATATGTCGC
>BJGO01000046.1 GCA_014190535.1 Bacteroidota bacterium
TGCGACCACATTAACAGCAGGAGGCGCAACGACTTATGCGTGGAGTCCAACAACGGGACTGAATATATCAACAGGCACCACCGTGAATGCCGCACCTACAGCCAGTACAACATACACGGTAGTGGGCACCGGATCGGGAGGGTGCACGGGCAGTAGAACAGTTGCGGTAACGCTCACATCAACCTGCGGAGTGCCCACGGGAATAACCGTTCAGAATATCACGGGAACCTCTGCTCAAATAACCTGGAGCGCTCAACCTTGTGCGATTACATACAGATTGCAATATAGGGCATCCGGCTTAACATCATGGACTAATATAAAATCAATTTCCGGAACCACTATTTCAATAACCGGCTTACAACCGAATACAACGTATCAATACCGGCTAAGGTCAAATTGCTCAACACCGACTAACTCTTTAAACTCGGCAATTCAAACATTCTCAACAACATCCTCGCTTAAAACCAGTAACGAGCTCAACGATGAATATGAAACAGCCAATATTTATCCAAACCCAACATCCGGAATTTTGAATATTAATGTAAGTTATGATGAAGCCGGGATGTTGCAATTGGAGTTATATAATATTTACGGACAACGTGTATGGCAGCAATTTCAATGGGTTGAATCAGAGGGCGTCTTTAATTTTGATATCAGCCATTTAGCTCCGGGCGTATATATGTTAATGATGAGAAAAGAGCAAGAAACCAGTAGTTATAAATTGATTAAACAATAAAATATATCACTAGAGGATCGCTTGAACGGGAGGCTTGTTACTGATTTACTGCTATTTTAGCGCACGTTAATTTAATTTATGGCAGCTAAAACCAGCAAACAAGACGCACTTGATTATCACGCCAAAGGACGCCCGGGAAAGATAGAAGTCATCTCAACCAAAGACACCAAAACACAGCGCGATTTAGCACTAGCTTACTCTCCAGGCGTAGCTGAACCCTGCAGGGAGATAGCAGACAACCCCGAGGCTGTTTATAAGTACACCGCTAAAGGCAATCTGGTAGCCGTGATTTCAAATGGCACCGCAGTATTAGGTCTTGGCGACATCGGGCCGGAGGCATCAAAACCGGTTATGGAAGGAAAGGGTATCCTGTTTAAAATATTCGCCGATATAGATGTGTTCGACATTGAGTTAAATACAAAAGACATAGATGCATTTGTAAATGCGGTAAAGGCGCTTGAGCCCACCTTTGGAGGCATTAATCTGGAAGATATTAAAGCACCGGATTGTTTTGAAATTGAAACGCGTCTGAAGAAGGAAATGTCAATTCCTGTTATGCATGATGATCAGCACGGCACAGCCATTATCTCCGGTGCGGCATTGATAAATGCACTGGAGCTGGTTGAGAAGAAAATAGACCGGATTAAACTCGTAGTCAATGGCGCCGGCGCATCGGCAATTTCTTGCGCTAAACTGTATTTAGCCCTCGGCGTTAAGAGGGAGCACATTGTAATGCTTGATCGCAATGGTGTAATACGTAAAGACCGACCTGATCTTGACGAAACAAAAGCCCAATTTGCCACCTCCCGAAACATCAATACGCTTGAAGACGCCATGACAGACGCAGATGTATTTTTAGGGTTAAGCAAGGGAAATGTGGTTACTCAAGATATGGTGCGCTCTATGGCGGCAAACCCGATTGTCTTTGCGTTAGCGAATCCAGACCCTGAAATATCCTACGAATTAGCTGTAGCCTCACGCGAAGATGTCATAGTGGCAACCGGACGAAGCGATTATCCTAATCAGGTAAATAATGCGCTTGGTTTTCCATTTATATTCAGAGGCGCTCTTGATGTAAGAGCACGCGAAATAAATGAGGCCATGAAGCTCGCTGCTGTTTATGCTCTTGCCGAATTGGCAAAAAAGCCGGTTCCGGAAATGGTTAATATGGCATACAATCAAAAAAACATTTCATTCGGTAAAGATTATATCATTCCAAAACTTATTGATCAGCGTCTGATAACTGCGGTTTCACCTGCTGTAGCCAAGGCCGCTATTGAGTCGGGCGTGGCAAGGAAAATCATAACTGATTGGGAAGCATACGACAATGAACTTCGTAGTCGCCTTGGATTAGATGAAAACTTTACCCGTGTAATCGTAAATAAAGCCAAGCACAATCCAAAACGTGTTGTTTTTGCTGAGGCAGACAATTACAAAATCCTTAAAGCCGCTCAGATTGTAAAAGATGAAGGCATAGCCAAACCAATATTGCTAGGAGATGTGGAGAAGATAAAAAAATTCATTGATGAGAATGCCATTGATCTTGAGGATGTTCCAATCCTTGACCCTCGCGATGCGGCTCAATCCGATAAGCGAAATTTATTTGCTCAACAACTGTACGAAAAACGTCAGCGAAAGGGAATTACGATTTATGAGGCAAAAAAACTCATGAATGAGCGAAATTATTATGGCGCAATGATGGTGTTAGACGGAGAAGCAGATGCTTTAATATCGGGCTTAACAAAAAATTATCCCTCCACCATTCGGCCGGCATTACAGACCATAGGAAAAATGCCCGGCGTCAGTAAAGTGGCCGGTATGTATATCATGCTTACTAAACGCGGACCCTTGTTTTTTGCGGATTGCACGGTAAATGAAAACCCGGACACCCAAACGCTGGTTGACATCACCGTGATGACGGCAAAAGCGGTACAGCAGTTCAATATTCAACCGCGCATCGCCATGCTTTCCTATTCCAATTTTGGTTCAGCACACGGCGAAGAACCCGAAAAAGTTGCCAGGGCAGTAGCTATTCTAAAGAGAGATTACCCCGGAATGATGGTAGATGGTGAATTACAGGCCAATATTGCCATGAATCAGGAATTAATGCGCGATAATTTTCCATTTTGTACTTTAATGGGAGGGGGTGTAAACACGCTTATATTTCCTAATCTGGCAGCGGGTAATATCACGTATAAATTACTTCAGGAACTCGGCACCGCCGAAGCAATAGGTCCGGTACTTCTTGGCCTAAACAAGCCGGTACACATTTTACAGCTGGGGTCGTCGATCCGCGAAATTGTGAATATGGTAACCATCGCCGTAGTGGATGCGCAATCAAAAAACGGACGTTCATGATTTCATACCTTAAGGGTAACGTAGCGGCGTGTTCCGCAACTCAAATCATATTGGAGGTAAACGGCATTGGCTATAGCCTGCAGATTTCTTTGAATACCTATTCGGCTGTGCAGCAGTTGCGTGAATGTCAACTACACACGTATCTCCATATTACGGGAGGTAATCAAAGTCCATTAATGGTTTATTTGTTTGGTTTTTATGAAGAGGCCGAGAGGGATATGTTTATACATTTATTAAGCATAACGGGTGTTGGAGCAAATACGGTGAGGCTTATTCTATCCGATTTAAAGCCGGAAGAAGTTCAACAGGCCATTCTTTCGGACAATGTTGGGCGATTTGAGCGCATAAAAGGCATAGGGCCTAAAACGGCTCAACGAATTATTCTCGAATTAAAGGATAAAATGGCCAAGACAATAATTTCGTCAAAATCAGATACTATCACACACAATAATATAGAAAACGAAGCGTTAAACGCGCTTATCTTGTTGGGATTCAACAAAACAACTGCCGGCGCCGCACTGCAAAAAGCCCTGAAACAAACCGGGGGAGAATTAACAGTAGAGGCGTTAATAAAGCAGTCTTTGCGTAATCTCTGACCGATAAGAACATTTATTTTTCACCCAATAAAATACTTTGAGCACCCACATTGTAAGTTTACAACAACCCAATCAATACTAACAACCCAACACCCGTAATTCTACTGAGTGAACAAATCACCCATTCATATTGCTTTTATATTAACCTCCCTTGTGGTGGGGCTTTCCTTTATTTCTGCTATTGGTAAAACAGGAATTATTCCTGAACCGCATAGTATAAAACCCCGACCTACTATACTTGAAAATCCATCAGATACGCCCAAATTAAAGTATCCGATATCCGATAATAATTCTTCGTTTGGGGGCACTTCGGATGGTATCAACCTTGATGACCCATCCAATATCAAGGATAGTGTTGCTTACGACTTAGAGAATAATCAATATGTATTGTACAGAAAAATTGGCAATCAGTTTTTCCGCGATCCGGCATATGTTTCCTTTGAAGATTTCCTTAAATATGAATTTCATAAACAGGATCAGGACTATTTGCATCAAAAAAGTACATCAAACAATCTGCTTAGCCGGCGAGGTTCTATGCCTCCGGTTAATGTAAATAATCTGTTGGTTGACCGGCTTTTCGGGGGCACTAACGTGGACATCAAGCCTCAGGGAAATATTGAGTTGACTTTTGGCGGTAACTATACCAACATACAAAATCCCGCCCTCACTGTTCAGCAGCGAAGACAGGGCGGATTCAATTTCGACATGAATATCATGTTAAATGTTGTTGGAAAGATTGGCGAAAAATTAAAGCTGACAACGAACTTTAATACACAGGCACAGTTCGATTTTGAGCGGCAGGTAAAATTAGAGTATACGGGCAGTAAGGATGAAATTATAAAGAAAATTGAAGCCGGTAATGTGAGTCTTCCTTTGAAAGGTTCACTGATTACCGGTAGCCAGAGTTTATTCGGGATTAAAACACAATTACAATTTGGGCGACTAACGGTTACCAGTGTTATCTCTGAACAACGATCACAATCACAAAACTTAACCATCCAGGGCGGGCAACAAACACAAACGTTTAAGGTGTTTGCAGACCAGTACGATGAAAACAGAAACTTCTTTTTATCGCAGTATTTTCTTGAGCGGTACAATACTGCAATGTCCACCATACCGGTAATCACCAGTCCGGTTCAAATTACAAAGCTGGAAGTATGGGTTACCAACCGAACCGGAGCCGTTGCTGACGTTCGCGATGTAGTTGCCTTTATGGACTTAGGCGAAAACAAGCCATTTAATGGCGGAGGCTTAGGCCCTGTTGTTGCTAACTCCGGAAATGTTTTACCATATGCCTATTCGCAATTTCCACAGTTTAACAGCAATAACCTATACGATATTGTTTCAACCAATTCTGAGGCGCGTACTCTAAACACAACGGTTAGCTCGCTTTTGGGACTTGGGTTTACGCAGGTTAGTGATTTTGAAAAAACATATGCCCGAAAACTCAGTCCATCCGATTATACTTTTCATCCACAGCTGGGTTATGTTATGCTGAATCAGCAATTACAACCCGATGAAGTCTTAGCGGTTGCTTATCAGTATACCTATAACGGACAGATTTATCAGGTGGGGGAGTTTGCAAATGATATTCCGCCGGACCCCGCCACAGCCAATGTGTTATTTCTTAAAATGCTGAAAAGCACAGCGGCACGACCTAAACTTCCTATTTGGCAGTTGATGATGAAAAATGTTTACACGCTGGGTGCCTTTGGAATAAGTCCACAAGACTTCAGACTTGATGTGGTATACCTTGATCCCGGTGGGGGGGAACGACGCTTTATTCCGGCCGAGCCCCTCAATACCCTTCCATTAATACGCTGGCTGGGTCTTGATCGCCTGAATAATCAAAATGACCCCCAGCCGGACGGGGTTTTTGATTTTATTCCGGGGCTTACTATTAACCCTCAAAACGGGAAGGTGATATTTCCTGTTGTAGAGCCATTTGGTCGCGACCTGACTAAAGTTTTTGGCAATTCTCCTGAAGCAAAAAAATATGTTTATCAAGTTTTATATGACTCCACAAAATTTGTTGCGCTTCAGTTTCCCGAGTTTAACCGATTTACGCTTAAAGGAACCTATAAGGCCAGTTCCTCATCCGACATTTCCCTTGGCGCGTTTAACATCCCGCAAGGCTCTGTTTCTGTTACGGCGGGTGGGCGCATTTTGCAGGAAAACTTAGATTACACTATTGACTATAATTTGGGTCGTATAAAAATCATCAACACCGGTATATTAAATTCCGGCATACCCATTAATGTTCGATTTGAAAACAACCCGGCATTTACCTTCCTTCGAAAAACACTATTCGCATCAAGGTTTGATTACTTCGTTAACGACCGCTTTAAGCTCGGCGGTACATTTATGAGGCTCAGTGAGCGACCGTTCACACAAAAACTGAACATCAATGACGACCCTATTGCCAACCGAATCATTGGAGCAGACGCAAATTATCAAACCGAGGCACCCTGGCTTACCCGCCTCATTGATAAGATTCCTTTAATCGACACAAAAGACAAATCAACCATAACATTCACGGCCGAAGGAGCTAAACTCATTCCGGGCCACTCAAGGGCCATTGGCGATGAAGGTATCGTTTATATTGATGATTTTGAGGGAACGCAAACCACCTACGATCTTCGCTTTCCGTTTTTTAACTGGACCTTTGCCAGTACGCCAACTCTCCCCAAATTTTTACCTGAGGCCTCATTGGTAAATGATTTATCCTATGGATTCAAGCGTGCCAAACTCCAATGGTACAATATTGATCCATTCTTTTACACCAATAGCGCACCTACCGGCATCAGGGACAATAAAACCGAGCAGTACGGTTATTACACCAGGCAGATGTTTGAAACAGATATCTTTCCCGGCCGACCGAACATCAATCCAAATGGTCTGCCTCCAATTTTAACAACGTTTGATTTGCGGTTCGATCCACGGAAACGAGGGCCATATAACTTCAGAACCAACAATCTGGATCCGAATACCGGCTTCTTGCTCAATCCAACAGAAAATTGGGGTGGTATTATGCGATCTATTGACTTTAACGACTTTGAAAACGCAAATATTGAGTTCATTCAATTCTGGATATTAGACCCATTTCTGGATGGCGTGCCACAAGGCCAAATTGGGGATATGTATGTTCAGTTAGGTAATGTCTCAGAGGACATTCTGAAGGATTCCAGGTTGTTTTTTGAAAACGCCTTACCTCCGGATGGTAACAAATCCAATATGGACGAGACGGCTTGGTCTTTTTTATTAAAACAAGGTTTACCACCGGTTGCCAACGCATTTGACAACAATCCAACCGCCAGACAGTTTCAGGATATCGGCTACGATGGAGCCAATCAGAGCGAGGAACGAGCCCGTTATACCGATTACCTGAACATCATTCAGGGCACCCTGAGCGGCGCTTTGTACAATAATATTAACGAGGATCCATCCAATGACAATTACAGATACTATCGCGACCAGTCGTTTGATAACAGCCAATCGGGTATCCTCGATCGATATCAGGATTTTAATAATCCCGATGGCAATTCGCCCATTTCACAATCCAATCAGGCCCTATCCTTTGCGTCCACTTTTACCCCCGAGTCGGAGGACTTAAACAGGGACTTAACGCTTAATGAAACGGAATCCTATTTTGAATACAAGTTCAGTTTAAATCCGGCCCTGTTAACACAAGGTCAGAATTTTATTACCAACATTGTTGAGACGCCGGCAAATGATGCAGATGGCAACCCAATAGGTACGATGCGGTGGTTACAGGTTCGTATTCCAATTTCTGATTACATACGCAGAACGGGAGGCATACAGGATTTCCGTTCTATTCGCTTTATTCGTGTTTTCTTAACCGGCTTTGAAGAGCCCATTACACTTCGCTTTGGCCGATTAGAGTTATTGCGAAATCAATGGCGCCGATTTAACTTATCACTGCAAAGCCCCGGCGAATACCTTCCTAATGACAACACCTCGAGTACATTTTTTAATGTTTCATCTGTATCGTTTGAGGAAAACAGTTCGAAGCAGCCGGTGAATTATGTAATACCTCCCGGAATAGAAAGACAACAATTGGTTGGAACGGTGACCAACTTTCTACAGAATGAACAAGCGCTTCAGTTAAAGGTGTGTGACCTCCAGGATGGGGACTCCAGGGCTGCGTTTAAAAATCTGAATCTGGATATTCGTTATTATGAAAAGCTGGAAATCTTCACCCATGCCGAGAGCGTCATCGGACAGCCGCCGCTTCAGGATAATCAGCTGACTGCTTTTGTTCGCCTCGGCTCGGATTTTAATAATAACTACTATGAATACGAGATTCCCTTGAAGATAACACCGCCGGGCACCTACAATAAAGACGACGAGTCTGATCGTTTGGCTGTTTGGCCCGAACAAAATAACATAACCATTTTTCTTCGCGAACTCGCCACGCTTAAGCAACAACGTAATCAGGCAGGCTTCCCACTTAACTTGCCCTTTGCCATAGAGAAAGATGGGGTTCGCGTGACCATAGTCGGAAACCCGGACATCGGTGTACTGCGAACGGCTATGTTGGGAATTCGCAATCCACAAAAAGGCACCTGGCCTAATGCCGATGATCCCGGAAATCCATTATGCGCCGAAGTGTGGTTTAATGAAATGCGGTTGACCGGATTTGACGAGGAGCCCGGGTACGCCGCCCTTGGTCGATTAGATATAAAGATGGCCGACCTCGGAAGCATTACCTTCTCCGGCAACATGCACACAATGGGCTTTGGATCGGTAGAGCAAAAAATAAGTCAAAGATTCCGGGATGATTTCTATCAGTATGATATTTCCGGAAACTTCGAAATGGGCAAGTTTATTCCTAAGGCCATAGGTCTTCGTGTGCCTGTTTATTTAGGTATTGCCAAATCGTTTAGCAGTCCTCAGTTTGATCCGTATCAGCTCGATGTGCGACTTAAAGATGTGCTGAATGTATTGCCTGAAAACGAGCGCGCCGCATACCGGCGAACAGCACAGGACTATACTTCGATTCGAAGTTTCAACGTGACTAATCTCAGGCGTGTCAACCCTAAAAAAGGTGCTGTACCTCATTTTTATTCGGTAGAGAACTTGTTCTTTACTTACGCTTATACACAAACATTCCGAAGCACACCGATCATAGAGAGTGATCTCACCGATAGATATCATGCTGAAGCCAATTATGCCTTCCCGGGTAAGTCTAACTTTATTGAGCCTTTTAGCAAGTTATTGGGCGAACGAAAGGGCAAATACTGGAAACCCTTAAAAGAGTTTAACTTCAACCTGATGCCGACGAACATTGCTGTTAAGGTTCAATACGACAGGCAGTATGGGCAAACACAGCTTCGAGCACGATTTGAGGATGATTTTGTTGAACCCACCTTTGCCAAATTTTTTACAACCGACCGCAGTTACTCGTTTAAATATGATATTACAAAAGGATTAAACCTGGATTTTAATGCTATGAATAACGCCCGTATAGATGAGCCTGCCGGCGCTATAGATACCGAAGAGAAGCAGGATTCGATTCGAACGAATCTTAGAAAATGGGGCCGAAATACGCACTACAAACAAACCGCCAACTTCAGTTATGCGGCGCCCCTCAGCAAGATACCTTTATTAGACTGGACGAGCCTCAACGTGAAATATGGCTCCGGATATGAATGGATGGCCGCACCGCAGGTGCTGGATACCACACTAAATTCAGATGGTAGCATTTACCGTATCCGACAGGTAGACAACCCTTTAGGTAATACGATAAACAACCAAAGAAATATTGCAATTAATGGTGATTTAAATATTCGCAGTTTATATGGGAAATGGAAATGGCTTAAGCGCTACGACACTAATTTTATGCCCGGTAAATCACCGGCCCCCGATGGCAAATCACCGACCGCCACTAAAAAAGTAGATGAGGATAAAAGCAAACTAAAAAATAATCAAAGCGCACCGCCAAAAAGTTCGCCCGCCGTATTCGCACTGCGCCTGCTGATTAGCTTGAAAAAAATTAATTTTAGCTATAATCAAACCAACACCACCATAGTGCCCGGTTTTGTTTTCCGAAATAATATTCTGGGACAGAACCTGGCCAACTCCGCCCCCGGATATGATTTCATTTTGGGGTATCAGCCGGATTCGCTCTGGCTCTATGATGCGGCGACCAAAGGGTGGCTGAGCAACAATCCGAATCTGAACTATCAATTTATTCAAACCCTCACCAAAACACTTAACGCCCGTGCAACATTTGAGCCGGCCAAAGACTTTATTCTGGATCTGAATATAAACCGCACGCTGAATACGAATACAAATGCATTTTTCCGAAACACCAATACCGTTGACAATCCGGTATTTAGAATGCAGAACCCACAGCAGAATGGCAACTTTACCATGACCTTTATTTCACTGCCTACGGCTTTTGCGAAATTCGACAGCGGATATTCAAAAACATTTAATCAGTTTGCACAATACAGAGAGCAGATCTCTGCGCGTTGGCAGCAGCAAAATCCGGAGTCGCAGGGCTCTTTTGTGAATCCATACGACACCACATTAAACAATGCCAGCTATGCGTATGGCTATGGACCGTATTCTCAGGATGTGCTCGTGCCCGCATTCATCGCCGCATACTCGGGCAGAGATCCGTCTAAAGTAAAAATCAGGAGTATTTTCAGTGCCGTGCCTTTACCCAACTGGAAAATAACCTACAACGGTATCAGTAAATTTAAATGGGCAAAGAAATATTTCAATAACTTCAGCTTGTCGCACGGTTATACCTCAACCATTTCAGTGGGCACGTTCTTGTCGTCTATTGAATATCGAGGTATTTCACAAAACGGAATTTTTATACCCAACGTAATAGATCAAAGCTCGGGCAATTTTGTGACGTATTATGATATTCCCGGCATATCCATTAATGAGCGTTTTTCTCCGTTAATTGGCCTCGACATGAGCTGGCGTGTAGGTTTAACCACAAAGTTTGAATATTCGAGCGGAAGAAATCTGCAAATGAGCTTCCTGAATTATCAGTTAAATGAAACGCGCTCCAGAGACATAACGCTCAGCCTGGGATATAAATGGAAAAATGCCCCTATACCATTTAAAATACATGGCAAAAAGCGCCGCCTGAAAAATGTGATCAACTGCAATATGCAATTTGGCGTAAACTCTAATAATACCAGCGCCTTCCGCCTGGATTCATCTTTACCGGCATTACCAACCGCCGGTAATACAACGATACAGATTAACCCCTCTTTCGATTATCAGGTAAATAACCGGTTAAACATCAAACTGTTCTTTGACCGCAGATATACGATACCGGCTACATCGGCATCGTTTCCAATTATATTTACTAATGCCGGGTTAACCGTAAGGTTCACGCTTCAATAGGTTTTAAATTAAGCTTGTTGTTGGTTCTCCTTGTTCTATCAATTAATCTATTATTTTTGGCCACACACTTTTTAGTACATGCATTTTCCTGAAAATCTAAAATACACCAAAGATCACGAGTGGATACTCGTTGACGGTAATTCAGCAACTATCGGTATTACTGATTTTGCTCAGCACGAGTTGGGCGATATCGTTTATGTTGATGTAAACACGGTGGGCAAGTCGCTCCAAAAGGAGGAGGTGTTTGGCACAATAGAAGCAGTAAAAACGGTATCGGATTTATTTATGCCGGTTAGCGGAACCATTACCGCCGTAAACGACGACCTTAATAATACGCCGGAGTCTGTAAATAAGGATCCATATGGTGAAGGGTGGATCGTGAAGATTGCACTGACCAATGCCGCCGAAGTTGACGCGCTTATGAATGCTACTGCTTATAGAAGCAGTGTGGGCGCATAATCAGTCGATTCGCAGTGAAACCGTTTCGGTGCTTTTTGCTACCGGCATTTTGGGCACTTTGCATTGCCATCTTATGTCTGATGCCTCAACGCAATATTCCACACCCATACTGGCTTATATTTCCCAATGCCGACAAGTGTGTTCATGCCCTCTTTTACAGTGTGCTGTTTTTGTTCATCCATCGAGCCTTTTTAATATTAAAACGCCCCATCGCCCTATCGGCGATTATAAATTTTATCATTTGCCTGATTTATGGATTAATGATTGAGCTGGCTCAGCACTATCTTACTCCCGACCGGGCATTTGAGTGGCTTGATCTGTGTGGCAATAGCTTGGGTGCATTATTTGGTTGGATGCTTTCTATGCTCTTGCCCAAAAAAATATTTTTTGCTTACATCAAAATATAAACACGCCCTGCGTGTTATACTGTTACTTTGTAGAAAACTATGAGACACGTTTTATATCTGCTTGTAATCATGCTGATAAGTATTTCTGTCTTTGCTCAAACTCAAACACAGGATGAACAACTGGCCTTGTATTATTACAATAACGGCGAATTTGAAAAAGCCGGGGAGCTCTATGAAAAATTATATACTAAATATCCGCAAACAATTACCTATTACAACTACTATTTCAAAACACTGCTTCAGTTAAAACAGTATGAAGACGCCCTGAGAATTAATAAAAAGCAGATTAAGAAATTCCCTGCAGACGGAACCTATCTGGTAGATGCCGGGTACACCCTGCAGTTGCAGGAAAAATCTAAAGAAGCAGAACAGTATTACAATGAAGCCATCAACAAACTACAGCCGGATATGGCTATGATCACTCGTTTGGCTAACGCATTTTTGGCCATTAACAGAAACGACGAGGCGCTTCGAGTATATGAAAAAGGACGAACCGTGCTCGGGAACAACGGATTATTTATAAATGAATCGGCATTGATTTATCAAAAACAGGGAGATGCGGCGAGTATGATTAAATTATTTCTCGACTTTTTAATCGGAAACCCCGGCTATCTGGAGCAAATTGAACAACGACTACAGGACGCGATTGCGGATGAGCTTTATGCAAAAGAACTTCAGTCGCAGTTATATAAACGCCTGCAGAAACAACCCGACAACAACACACTGGCCGAGTTACTGGCCTGGTTATTCATTCAAAAAAAAGATTATATAGCAGCATTTGCTCAGATTAAAGCATTAGATAAGCGTAATAATGAAGATGGCTATCGGGTATATCAATTTGCAGAAGTCGCTTTCCAGGATGGCAATTATCAGGCCGCTGAAGAGGCTTTGCAGTATATCATGGACAACCGGAACAAACATCAGGCGTACTATATGGGCGCCCGCACGATGTTGCTTGAAGTGCTCAAAACAAAAACACTCATTCCCAGCCTTGTTTCATCGGGCGATTTAGAAAAAACACTGGACGCCTATCGTATATTTTTAAGTGAATTTGGCCGAACCGGACAAACCATTAATGTGGTTAAAGACTTTGCTATGCTTCATGCGCGCTATGCAAACCAGCCCGATACAGCCATCGCGGTATTAGAAAAAATTATCCAGATGCCGGGAGGAACCAGGCCCATAAAGATGCAGTGCAAACTGGATTTAGGCGATTATTACATCATCACCGGAAATGTGTGGGACGCCACGCTCATTTACCTTCAGGTGGATAAGGATAATAAAGATGAGCCGCTTGGCGAGGAGGCGCGCTTTCGAAATGCAAAACTCAGTTTTTATAAAAGTGAATTCGAATGGGCCCAGGCGCAACTCGATATCATAAAAAGCTCAACAAGCGAACTGGTTGCCAACGATGCCATTGCCTTATCCGTTTTTATTACAGACAACACCGGATTAGATACCAGCACCGAGGCCATGAGCATTTATGCGAGGGCTGATTTGCTCATGTTCCGAAACCGATTTGATGAGGCGCTTCAAACGCTAGACTCCCTGGAGGCCAGGTTTCCCGACCACTCGCTTATTGATGATGTGCTTTATGAAAAGGCGCTGATTCATCTCAGAAAAAACAATATTGCACAGGCGCTTATTTATTTTCAGGATCTAAACAAAAAATATTCTACCGATTTACTGGCAGATGACGCCTTGTTTGACCTGGCCGACCTGTATGAAAACAGTATTCACGATAAGGAAAAAGCGATGGATCTGTATAAGCAGATTATTACTGAACACAGCGGAAGCTTATATGTAATAGAAGCCAGAAAACGATACCGGGCTCTCAGAGGTGATGCGCTTAGTCAATAGACGATTAACGGTTATATTATTTAAAAAACTATGATTATTGGTTTGTTTTCATTAACAAAAAGTATACATTTATAAAAGTTTTTCAGAATTAATTTACGAATAATTTTATGTTATCCTTAAGTTATTAAATTTTAAAGACATTATTATGCTGTTCGTCGATTATTTTGATAAGCTAAACCGAACAACCAATTATTTTACTTCATCAACCATTACCTCATGAACGCAACGTTACTCCATCGATTAGTGCTCCTGGTAGCATTATTGTTTTCTGTAACTTTTTCTAACTCGCTACGTGCCCAGTTTAGCTTTTCTGATAATGCCACAAACTATGGCGGCTCCTGGACCAACGGTAGTAATCAGGGTACAGGTTATAACGCCTGGTCCATAACCACGGGAGGGGGAAGCTCCGGGGTGTATATAGGTGCCCCTGCAACTAGTGGCATTAGCAATACTAACATAGGCGCTACATCTTTTGCCTTGTTTGGACATTCCGGACAATACGTGAATGCCAACCGCTACTTCGGCGCTGGCGGCTCTAATGTGCCCATGTTGATAGGTGATGTTTTCACTTTTTATTGGGGCATGAACTGGGATTGCGGCTCGTCCGGAAGTAAGGGCTTTGATTTACGTGCTGACGGATCAACAATATTCAATGTTAACAACGCAAACAGTGCAACAATTTCAACTACAAATGGCAATGCGTTTACGGCCTATGGTACAAATGCTATGCTTGTTACCTTAACTCGAACCAGCTGGACACAGTACTCTTTCTCGATGACGGCAAGAGACGGTGGTGCTACCTATACCACGACTATCTCCTCTTCATCAAATATCAATAATATTAACATGTATTGTGGTGCTCAACAGGATGGCGATGGAAACCGCAACATTTTCTTTAATGCGTTTAATTTTACCAAAGCAGCTCCTTACGAAACCAATTTCGACGTAACCGACCCGCGCATACTCACCGGAGGTAACAATCTTACAAAAACAGGGGCTGGTAATCTTACCCTTACAGGAGTTAACACCTTTACAGGTAACGTAATTGTTAATGCCAACTTCTTAATTATCAGTAATGATAATCAGTTGGGAGCTGTCCCCGGTGTAGCAACAGCGGATAAAATTCAACTTGGAGCAGGTACGCTTGGTGTTAATGCTACCATTACTATCAACGCTAATAGAGGGATAACGCTTAACAATGCCGCCAGTACTATTGATGTTTTCGGAGCAAATACAGCAACTTATAATGGAATTATTGCAGGTACAGGTGGATTAACCAAGGCCGGGCCGGGAACGCTTAGAATTGGAGGAACTAATACTTACACCGGAACCACAACAGTATCTAATGGAGTGCTAAGGATTGATAACATCAATGCCTTAGGAACCACTGCAGGTGGTACAACGGTTGCAAGTGGCGCTGCCTTGGAATTAAATGCAGGGGCAAATTATCCTGCTGAACCATTAACCTTAAATGGTACAGGCATTTCAAATGGCGGAGCTTTAAGAAAAATTGATAGTGGTGATAGAAATTATCTTGGGAATATAACGCTCGGAAGTGATGCCAGAATCAATGTAACTGGTGGTGGTCTAGTGCATAGAGATGCCAATTTAGATTTAGCGGGTAATACCTTGTATTTGGGTGGCAATCAAAACTTTGTAATGGGTGTTAATATTGTTGTACAGAATGCATCAAAAACAACCGGTGATGGTGCTATATTCAAAGATGGTACGGGTTGGTTAGAAATTAGACCACAAACATCAATGACGGGTAACATCATTTTGCAGCAAGGTATAATTCGTCAAGTACTAAATACTCCTTACTCAACATCGGGTTTGTTAATTATTAGATCAGGAACTCAATATCGTTCGGGTGATGCCGCTGCAAGAACAGTTCAAAAACCAATAAGAGTTGAAGGTGATTTTGAAATGGGACACTCGGGTGGAGGAGACATAACTTTTGAAGGGACAGTGGATTTAAACGCAGGCACGCGAACCATTACAATGGCTAACAATAATACCATTAGTGGAGCAATTTCTAACGGAAGTTTAACCAAAGCAGGAGCAGGTACTTTAACTTTATCAGGTTCAAATACTTATTCCGGAAATACCAGCATTACTGCAGGAAATCTAACTGCAGCATCGGCCGGAGCCTTTGGTGGAGGAACAGATGTGTTCATATCCAATGGTGCAACGCTCACAGTTAGTGCCAGTACAAGTACTGCCTCGGTAAGAGAAGCAGGTGTAGCGAACAGTGGAACTGTTATTTTAAATACTGGTACAATTCTCACTATTAATGGTGCTAACAAGGGTTCGTTCTTCCAAAATTCTATCTCTGGAGCTGGGGGTTTAACTATGGCGGGTTCAGGAACTACCAATATGAATCTATTTGGTACACAATCCTACACCGGCGTCACAACAGTTTCCGGTGGTCAACTTACAAGCCCTGTGGCCATGTCAACATCTTCACTTGCCGTTTCAGGTGGTGTGTTCTCAGCCGGAGGAGCTAACATACTTGGCAATACCATTCCTGTAACGGTAAATGGTGGAACCTATCAGTTAGGGGGTAATCAAACCATAGGTTCATTAGCCGGTACGGCAGGCACGGTTAATATGGGGACATCTACCTTAACTACAGGAAATGATAACACGAATACAGCTTATTCCGGAGTAATTTCAGGAACGGGCGGTTTAACCAAAATTGGAACAGGAACATTTACCTTAAATGGAACTGTAAAAACATACACCGGAAACACAACTTTGAACAATGGTACCTTAACAGTCGGTGCAACAAATGTTATCAATGCTGCCAGCAATTTGGTTTTAAACAACGGCACATTTAATTTATCTTCAGGTGCTGACCTTACATTAAATTCAGCAAATATGACAGGCGGTGCAATTACACGCGCTGGTGGCAACTCCCTAACATTTAATAATCCGTCTTCATTCACTGGAGGAACGGTTACTTATTCATCAACTGGAAGCATTGTAACAACTGGAACAACAACGCTAGGTAACGTTACTTTTAATTCAACATCAACTTCGGGCACTATCCACAATACAATTCGACTCGGCGGTGATATTGTGGTTAACAACAACACAACAGCCAACTTTACAAATACGGGAGGTGGAACAGGGGTGAGATTTAACCTGGGTGATGCTGTTCGCACCTTCAATGTTGGCAGTAATGCAGTTATAAACATTGATATGAGAATTAGCAGCACAACGCCTTCTGCTGGTGGGATTATCAAAACCGGAGCCGGACGTTTAACGATTACACATGAATCAACTGTTTATTCCGGCTCAACAACTGTAACTGCGGGAGAGCTTCGCTTAAATCCGGTTAACACAACAGCAACTTGGACTTCTCCCGTAACTTTAAATGGAGGAACATTAGCTACAACGGGCATAACCACAAACACAACCATTACAAATGCCACAACTGGTGTGACTCTTAATCTGAATGCCAACTCATCAATTAATTTAGGCAGTGTAAATCACAGTTTAATTTTCGCAAATTCGAATGCAGTTACCTGGAATGGGTCTGCATTAACTATTTTCGGATGGACATGTACAGTTGGTTCTTCATGTATGAATGGAAAA
>BJGO01000047.1 GCA_014190535.1 Bacteroidota bacterium
AAAACAGGCTCCCGCCGCTCTACGCTTACATGAAGTCCCGCCAGAGCATCAATATACACCTCAGCATCACGCACATAGCCATTGCTCTCTATCATTCGTTCAAGCTGAGCCAGATCAATATCGTTTAGTTTCGTTTCGCCGGATGTAATCGATAATTCATCAAGGTATGACTGAATATTTTGCTCATTCAGGAAAAACACATCTGCATCCTTGTTTAAAATAATCGATACTGCTGAAACATATTGTGCATCGAAACGATATGATGCTGCAACACACACATACATCAATACGACCGATGCCGTCAGCCAGGCAATCCGGCGCCATTTGATTTTTTGAAGACGGCTTTTCATATTGATGTAAATAATTTTTTTATAGGCTCGGTAAACTGATCTATATCTCCGGCGCCCATAGTACAAAGCACCTCAAGTTTGCGGCGAGATAATTCATGCAATAGTTCTTTTTTATCCACGACTATAGCCGGAGTGTTTTTTATTAAGGAAACCAGCCATTCACTGTGAACACCCTCGATGGGCAACTCCCTCGCCGGATAAACAGGCAGTAAAATGATTTCATCTGCCAGACTCAGTGCCTCGGCAAAGTCGGGAGCAAAATCTTTAGTTCGGGTAAATAAATGAGGTTGAAAAACCACCGTTATTTTTTTTTCAGGCCTGAAGGAACGCAATGCCTGCATGGCCGCACGTATCTCCGTTGGATGATGTGCATAATCATCAACATAGGTTAGGTGAGGCTGATTAATCAGAATTTCAAACCGCCTTTTTACGCCGCGGAATGACTGTAACGCTCGTCTTATTTTGTCTGTTTCTACGCCAAGCTTTAAGGCCACGCCAACTGCCGCAAGGGTATTCTCGATATTATGTAAACCGGGCATGGGTATCATCAGCTGATCTATATGCAGACCCTTGTAGTAAATACTAAAATGATAGTACCCATCAATGAGTGTAAGCTGACCAGCGGTAATATCAGCCTCTTTATCTGAAACGCTGTATGAAATATTCTCTGCGCCTGATTGAACCGGTAGTGCACTCCGGTAAATCAATGCGCCTTGTGGATGTGTTAATACGGCAAATTGCTGAAATGCCTCTACAAGCGCCTCTTTAGATTGATAGATATCCAGATGATCTGCATCGCAGGATGTTATCACGGATATAAACGGATGCAATTTGTGAAATGAGCGATCGTATTCATCGGCTTCTACGACAATAAGATCCTGATCACTTGACCAGAAATTTGTGTTATAGTTAGACGATATACCGCCGAGAAAAGCCGTGCAACCCACGCCACTATGTCTGAGGATGTGCGCCACTAATGTAGTGGTTGTGGTTTTTCCGTGAGTACCCCCAATAGCTATGGTACGGCTGTGTCTGGTTATCTCCTGAAGTAAGTCGGATCGCTTTACGATCGGGTAGTTATGACTTTTATAGTAGTTGAGTTCTTTATGATCTAAGGGAATTGCCGGAGTGTAAACAACAAGATCTGCTTCGGCATCCAGAGCAAGAATATCGTCATCATAATGAACTGCAATACCCTCTTGTATTAATTCTTGAGTAAGTATTGTTTCCGTCTTATCATAACCACTCACCTTCAAACCCCGATAGTTACAGTATCGGGCCAGGGCACTCATACCTATGCCGCCAATTCCAATAAAATAGATTCGTTTAACATCAGGCCAGTTCACGTTTAACATATTTAAAGGCTACATCAACAATTCGTTTATCGGCATCTGTAATCGCAAGCGTCTGTATATTTTTTTGCATCTGCTGAATCAGTGTATCATTTTGTATAAATTGAATGGCCGTTTGAAAGAGCGTATCTCTTGCCTCACTATCGCTCACCAGCAAAGCCGCCTGTTTATTTACAAGTGCCATCGCATTCTTTGTTTGATGATCTTCGGCAACATTGGGTGAAGGCACCAGAATAACAGCCTTGCCAAGAACGGCCAGCTCTGCAATCGATAAAGCCCCTGCCCTGCTGATTACAATATCAGCCATAGCATAGGCAAGATCCATACGATTAAGAAAATCAAACACTTTTATCTTGTCTTTGCAGTCAGCCGCTGCCACAACGGCTTTCTGGTAATAGGATTTCCCTGTTTGCCAGATGATCTGAATATCCATTCGCTTAAGTTCAGACAAGGCATTTTTGGTGCTTTCATTTAAGGTAAGCGAACCAAGACTTCCACCAATTACCAGTATGGTTTTTTTTGATGCTGATAATCCGAAAAATTTAGCTGCATCTGATTTATCTGTAATTACTTTTAATAAGTCTTTTCTTACCGGATTGCCGGTTAACACCACTTTGGATTTTGGAAAGAAGGCTTCCATTTGTTCATAGGCAACGCAAATAGCTTTACTGCGCTTGGCCAATATTTTATTGGTAACGCCTGCATAAGAATTTTGCTCTTGTATGATGGTTGGTTTTCCAAGCAACGATGAAATATACAGAACCGGACCGCTGGCATAACCGCCAAATCCAATAACCAAATCAGGTTTGAAGCGTGTAATTACAGAAATCGCTTTCGTAAGGCTTACAATTATTTTGAATGGTAATAAAATATTTTCTGCTTTCCATTTTCGTTGAAACCCTGCAATAGGCAACCCAATAATGGGATAGCCTGCCGCCGGCACCTTCTCCATCTCCATGCGACCTGATGCGCCAATGAAGAGTATTTCAGCCTCGGAGTAATGGTGTTTGATGAAGTTTGCTATGGCTATGGCAGGAAAAATATGCCCTCCGGTGCCTCCGGCACTCAGGATGATTTTAAGCGGTTTGGACATGTTGTTTTTGATCTTCTTGTTCTACATATCTGCTGACACTTAAAATAATTCCAATGGAAATGCTCGTGAACCAAATTGAAGTACCACCCATACTAATCAGAGGTAGCGTAACACCGGTTACAGGTAAAAGGTTTACGGCAACAGCCATATTGATCAATGCCTGAAAAACAAGGGCAAAGCTCAAGCCTATGGCAAGAAATGCCCCAAAAGCACCCGGGCTTTTAATAAATATTTTTATGCACCGCTGAAGAAACAACAAATAAAGAGCAACAATAATAAATGCCCCTACAAGACCATACTCTTCTATGATTATTGCATAAATAAAATCGGCATAAGGTGTTGGTAAAAAGTTACGTTGTTTACTATTACCCGGCCCCGAACCAATAATACCGCCATTGGCAATAGCAATTTTTGCCTGTTGTACCTGATAGGAACCCTTGTCGTCGTTCATAAAATTGTCGATACGACTCTGCCAGGTAAGCACCCGTGCATGAAACGGGGTAAATAAGGCGATTATAATAATCAGGGCTAGCGCCAGTATTCCGGCACCTATCATAGAAAATATATATTTCAATTTAACCCGTCCAATAAACATTAACAGGATACAGGTAGCAAATAATATTGAAGCTGTTGAAAGGTTAGATGGTGCAATCAATACGCAAATGATTAATGGTGGTATCACTGCAGGAAGGAAGCCCGTTTTAAAATCTTTGATGGTCTCCTGTTTCTTTGAAAGCACACGCGCCATATACATAATCAGCGCGAGCTTGGCTAAATCTGATGTTTGAAAGGAAAGATTAATAATCGGAATGGTAAGCCATCGTTTCGCATTATTAATGTCAACACCAAAAAAAAGAGTAAATGCAAGCAATGGTATCGAAATAATCAGTAAGAGTTGTGCAACTCTCGAATAGTATTTGTAGTTGACCAAATGCGCTAAATACATAATGCCTATACCCACTAAAAAAATTGAAAGATGTTTTAACAGATAATATTCCGTATTACCTCCCTGATATTTAAACGCCAATGAACCTGTTGAACTGTAAACAGCAAGGCTTGATATTAGTGTTAATAAAATCACCGTGATCCAAATCACACGGTCTCCCTTCGTTTTAGTGAGTAGCTGATTAATACTTAGCATATCTATTCAGTGTAATAAGCTTACAATGATTTTACTTCCTGTTTAAATTGTCTGCCACGATCTTCAAAATCTTCAAACAAGTCAAAACTTGCACAACCGGGAGATAAAAGAACCACATCACCCGGCGTAGCAAAATGACGTGCGGCATTGACTGCATCCTTCATGCTTTCTGTATTTACAATCATATCTACTGTGCGGTTAAAGGCTTCGTGTATTTTTCGGTTATCCTTTCCGAGGCAAACAATTGCTTTTACTTTATTCCTGACTATATCCTGCATCAGACTGTAGTCATTGCCCTTGTCGATGCCACCGGCAATCCAGATCACAGGCTTGTTCATACTTTCCAGTGCATACCAAACGCTGTTTACGTTTGTTGCTTTTGAATCATTAATGAAATCAATATCATTAACTGATGCAACAAACTCCAGTCGGTGTTCGAGACTCTTAAAGTCTTGAAGACTTTCGCGAATGGTTTCTTTCCGGATTTCCAGAATTTGTGCGGCTACGCCTGCAGCCATTGAATTGTAGGCGTTGTGTTTCCCTTGTAGGGCTAAGTCAAATAGGTTCATGGTAAATTGGGTGTTTTGAAGTTTATAATGAATTTGGTCGTTTATTACGTGTGCGCCCTCCTCTACTGGACTGTTCAGTGATATGGCTATTTTTTTTGATTTGATTGCAGGGCTTATCTGATTGCGAATGATCTCATCGTCTGCATTAAAAATGAAATAATCGTCAGGAGTCTGCGATTGAACCAGTCTGAACTTAGCGGTAGCATAATTGCTGATCTGATTATTGTACCGATCCAGGTGATTATTACTGATATTCATAATAATCGCTACGTGTGGCCTGAAATTGAAGCAATGATCAAGCTGAAAACTGCTTATTTCAATGACATAGTAATTCGTTGGACGTTCAGCGATTTGCCAGGCAAAACTTCGGCCTATATTTCCAACAAGTGAAACATCAAGGCCGGCTTTTTTAATTATATGATAAATAAGTGAAACGGTTGTACTCTTTCCATTTGTTCCGGTAACTGCAATGATTTTACTATCTGTGAAATACCAGGCAAACTCAATTTCGCTGATGATAGGAATACCCCGATTCATATACTCTTGTATTACAGGCGCCTTATCAGGTATTCCCGGACTCTTAATAATTACATCAAATGATCCCTCATGCTTGTGACCTTGCTCCTCATAATCGATACCATACTGCGCCAGCTTCATCTTATAATCAGCATCAATCATGCCTTTCTCGCTCACAAAGACATTGAGATTTTTTGTCTTTGCAAGAATGGCAGCACCAACACCACTTTCTGCAGCACCAAGAACCAGTATGTTTTTGTATGGAAAATGCAAGTTGACTATCGGAGTTTAAGCGTTACAATTGTTAATACGGCCAGCATGATTCCGATGATCCAAAAGCGTGTAACGATTTTCGGTTCGGGATAATCCAGTTTCTGATAATGATGATGGAGCGGTGACATTTTAAATATACGTCGTCCCTCTCCGTATTTCTTCTTCGTGTATTTGAAATAGGATACCTGTATCATCACCGAAAGATTCTCTACCAGAAATATTCCACACAGAATAGGTATCAGTAACTCCTTACGAAGTATAATTGCCAGCGATGCAATAATACCTCCCAACGCAAGACTACCGGTATCTCCCATAAAAACCTGAGCCGGATAGGAGTTGTACCATAAAAATCCAATACAGGCCCCAACGAAAGCCGCTATAAATATTACCAGTTCGCCCGTATTAGGGATATACATAATATTTAGATAGTTAGCCGCAACGATGTTGCCGGAAACATATGCAAACACACCAAGCGTAACTCCAATAATTGCTGAAGTTCCCGTAGCTAAACCATCAATTCCATCTGTAATGTTGGCTCCATTAGATACGGCGGTAATAATGAATATGACAATTAATGTATATATGATCCATGTATACTGCTCAAGTGCATCATCTATCCACGTAACAAGTTTGGAGTAATTAAATTCATGGTTCTTAACAAAGGGAATGGTCGTGATAGGAGCCTTTGCCTCTACAAATCGATCACGGAGCAGTGAATCGGAGGACGCTAACGTTGTGGCACGTTTATATTCATTCTGTGTTGATGCATCTTGCTTCACTTTTTCACGGAGCACGGTTACATCATCGTTAAAGTATAAGGTTAATCCTACAATGAGGCCAAGTCCAACCTGACCGATTACTTTAAAGCCTCCTGATAAACCACGCTTATCTTTTTTAAACACTTTAATATAATCATCCATAAAACCAATGATTCCCAGCCATACCGTAGTGAGCAGCATGATGATGATATACACATTATCTATTCGTGCAAATAATAGTGTAGGAATTAAAATAGCACCCAGTATAATTAAACCACCCATTGTAGGTGTACCCTGTTTTTTCATCTGCCCTTCTAATCCTAAATCACGGATTATCTCACCAATCTGCTGCTTCTGTAAAAAACGAACTAAGGCCTTACCGAGTAATAGAGATATAATCAAAGAGAAGATAATGGCCATGAGAGCGCGGAATGAGATAAACTGAAATACCCCTGCTCCACTCAGTTCAAATTGTTCTCTGAAATATTTAAAAAGATAGTACAGCATGTTATTTACCCGATTGTGTTAGTGTTTCCTTAAGAATTTGTTTATCATCAAAGGAGTGTTTTACACCTTGTATTTCCTGATACTTTTCATGCCCTTTTCCGGCAATAAGTATGATGTCATTTACATCAGCAAACTGAACTGCAGCACGTATAGCCTCCTGCCTGTCGCTGATAATTAATGTATTCGATTGTTTGTGTGGTAAAATACCCGGCTTCATCTCATTGAGTATTTCCTCCGGCTTTTCTGATCGGGGGTTATCAGATGTCAAAATCAGGCGGTCACTGAATTCACTAGCCACTTTGGCCATCATTGGTCGCTTGCCCCGGTCACGATCGCCACCGCATCCTACAACCGTAATGAGTTGTTGTTTGGGAGAGCGAACCATTTGTATGGTTTGCAGTACTTTCTCTAATGCATCCGGCGTATGCGCATAGTCAACAATTCCTACTATACGCTTATTCGATGATATGATATAATCAAATCGTCCTTCAGCGGGCTTAAGCTTACTTAGAGCAGTAAGGGCTTCTTCTTTTGAAACATCGAGTAGCCGGGCAGTTGCATATATAGCTAATAAATTGTATGCATTAAACTCGCCACATAATGCCGTATGTACATCGGTATCTTCGATTTGCAACAACAAACCCTCAAAAGTATTTTCCATGAGTTTAGCGTGAAACTCAACGGGCGTATTTAGGCTGTAGAAATACTTTTTTGCTTTGGTATTCTGCAACATTAATCGACCGTTTCTATCATCGGCATTACTCAAGGCAAATGACTTAGACGATAACTCATCAAATAATTTTTGCTTGGCTTTGATATACAGATCAAATGTTCCGTGATAATCCAGATGATCGCGCGTAATATTTGTGAATACTGCTCCTTTAAATAATACGCCTTTTACACGATCCTGATGAATAGCGTGTGAGCTTGCCTCCATGAAACAATATTGACAACCTGCCGCAACCATGTCAGCAAGTAGTTTATTCAGTGAAATACTATCCGGTGTAGTGTGTGTGGCCGGTATGATCTGTTCATTAATCCTATTTTCAACTGTTGAGAGCAGTCCGGCTTTATAACCCATGGAAATAAACAAGCGGTACAATAATGTAGCAACCGTTGTTTTTCCGTTGGTACCTGTTACAGCAACAACATGCAATTTAGACGAAGGGTTATTGTAAAAATTAGCTGCAATTAAAGCCGTAGCCACAGCACTATTTTGTACGCGTATATAGGTAACTGAGGGATTGAAATCGTTTGGCATTTCTTCACAAACAATAGCAACAGCCCCTTGCTTTATTACATCATTAATATATCGATGCCCATCAGTCTGTGTTCCTTTAACTGCAATAAATAAACTACCCTGAACAATTTGCCTCGAGTCGAATGCAATCTGACTGATTGCAACCTGCATAGTGCCTGACGTTTCAGTCAATGCTACCCCGTATAATATGTCAGATAGTATTTTCATATTCCCAGGGTTAACTCAATTAGATGATTGGTTTCATTATTTACCGCCTGTTTCAGCGACTGAGATTTTACATACCCATATCCGGTGAATCGTACCTGATAGCCTTTTGATTCCAATAAATACAACGCATCACGCAGGCCCATTCCAACGACGTTAGGTACACTTCCGTCTTTATGTGCCATTTCTTTTATTTGAATCGAGGAATCACTGATTACCGGTGTAATCCAATTACTGTTAACACTGGCAGGAACTGCCATGCCGAACTCACGATACAAGGTCTCTATGTCCTGCTTTGACCCTGAGCATAATTTCAATATGGATTTATTATTAGTTACTACAGGCTTTGTGTTAATATTAAGATTAGAGGCATAAACATTATCAGCAATCTCTTTAAATACTGGTCCGGCAACGGCTGAACCATAATACACGCCGTTACGGGGATTATTAATAACTACGGCAACAGAATACAATGGATTGTCTGCCGGGAAATATCCCATAAAACTGGATTGATAAATTTTATTGTTGTATCCGCCGGCGTTATTCGCTATTTGTGCTGTTCCGGTTTTACCGGCAACCGAATAATATGGATTGTATAAATTCTTAGCTGTACCTTCAATCACAACAGCTTCCATGATCTGCTTAAGTTGTTTGATTGTCTGTTCGGATGCAATCTGCGGGTTCACTACAACAGGTTCGTTTTTTTGTATAATGTTGTTATACTCTCTCACAGACTCAATCAAATAAGGTTTCATCATTTTACCATTATTCGCTACCGCATTATATAAGGTCAGCAGACGTAACGGCGTCATATTAATCTCATAACCAACCGACATCCAAGGAAGTGAAACCTTTGACCAGTCTGTATCCTTTGTTGTCTTGATCCGAGGTTTTTTCTCTCCGGGAATCTCGATACCGGTCAGCTGATCTAAATTTAGGCGCCGCAGATGTGCTAAGTATTTATCCGGATTTTTACTATAATACTGATACACCAGCTTTGAAACACCAACATTGGAAGAATGTGCAAATAAACTACGGACAGATATCTCTCTGAATCCGTGCTCCTCTGCATCTTTCATCACCTGGTTGAAAAATACTTTACGGCCTAACTCAACATCTACGATCTGCTCCGGTTTAATGTAGCCATCCTCAAAAAGGGCAAGCATGGATGCAAGTTTGAATGTAGATCCCGGCTCAAGAGCCTCTCCCACGGCATAATTCATCAACTCACGATACACAGAGTCCTTTATCATACCCATATTGGCTATTGCTTTTATTTTACCCGTACTCACCTCCATTACGATCACACAACCGTGATGGGCATTATGTTTAAGTAATGATTTCATTAATGCATGCTCTGCCAGATCCTGCAATCCCACGTCCAGTGTGGTATATACATCTTTGCCATGTATGGGCTCAACCTCTTGTTCATCATTCAGCGGAAGCCAGATTCCATTTCCTGCCTTTTGCATGAGTTGTTTACCCGGAATACCTTTTAATAAAGCATTCTCGAACGCCTCTATACCCACCGGTTGAATATTATTATCACGTACATAACCTATTGTTCGTTTGGCCAGATAATCATAGGGGTATACCCTTTTGTTATGTTGCAACACAATAAGGCCACCGGTATTTCTGCCTAATTTAAAAATCGGGAATTGCTTTAATTGCTGTAATTCGACATAGCTCACGTTCGATTTAATTAAATGATAACGCTCTTTGTTTTTACGGGCCACGCTGAGTTCGGTATAATATTCATAGGCTGTCTTATTTCCAAATAATCCGCTTAACGCCTCAGAGAGATTACGGATATCCCTTTTAAAGACATCTTCCGTCAAACCCTCTGCCTTAAAATCCATGCGTATCTCAAAAACAGGCAATGACGTAGCTAACAATTTACCATCCGAAGCATAGATATTTCCGCGGTCTGCATCAATGGTAACATAACGCGTAGTTAAGCTATCCGATAAACTTCTCCAATACGCCCCTTCAACCGTTTGCAGATGAAATACACGATATAAAATAGATAAGCCTAATACTAACATAGCTAAATAAGCTATACTAATGCGCAGTAGTATGATGCTTTTAGTTTTTGTCATGCGTTGAAGTGTATATTTTGACAGGAGGTTGTTTTAATTCTTTGATTCCTGTTTCAATTAGTTGATGTGCGATATAGGACTGTTGTGATTTCATTTCCAGATCCGATTTCAAATTCACATACTCCCATTTTAGTTGTTTGAGTTGTTGCTCACTTTGGTTAAGTTGTTTAACCGATTTTAAAGCATAATGATTATTTGCTATATATAAGAGGATTAAAAATGTGATAAATAAGACGAAGGAAAGATTTGAAGCTATACCCTCAAATCCAATTAGTTTATTGAAATCAGTCAGATCAAAAAGACTGCGTTTCTTTTTGGATGATTTTTCTGAAACCGCATGCGGAACAGGATGCTCCTCGGGCTTTACGCTTTCAGATTTGGTGGTGTTTATGATTTCGTCTGGCTTCATAATGATATTCGTTCCGCAACCCTAAGCTTTGCACTTCGACTGCGACTGTTTTTTTGTTGTTCATCAAGTGAGGGCGTTATTGCTTTTTTAGTTAATACATTGAAAAACTGTTTTGTATTTCCAAAAAAATCTTTCTCCGGCTTACCCTCCGTATTACCGGTTTTGAAAAGGTTTTTCACCATACGGTCTTCCAAGGAATGATAGGTGATAATCACAGCTCGTCCACCCGGTTTTAATATGTCATAGAGCCCGGATAGAAACTCATTCAATGCGCTCATCTCATCATTTACCTCGATACGAAGGGCCTGAAACACTTTAGCGAGGTATTGATTCCGATTTCCCCGAATCAGGTGATTTAAACGGTTACAGAACTGATAGGTGCTTCCAAATGGCTCACCTACTCTCGACTCCACAATATATTCTGATAGCGTCTTTGCATTGGTCACCTCGCCATACTCGCTCAACATATTTTGTAATTGCTTCTGATCGTAAGTGTTTAATACATCTGCCGCTGTTACTTGCATCTGTTGATTCATGCGCATGTCGAGCCGGGCATCAAATCGAAACGAGAAGCCCCGATCTGCCTCATCGAACTGATGTGATGAAACTCCGAGATCCGCCAGAATACCGTCTGCCTGTCCCACTTGATAATATTTCAAATAACGTTTGATATGTCTGAAATTCTGCGGCACAAAAATCAATCGCTCATCATCCCAGACATTTTTTGCGGCATCGGCATCCTGATCAAAAACAATCAACTTACCTCCACTACCCAACTTATTCATAATCGCCCTGCTGTGCCCTCCGCCTCCAAATGTTGCATCTACATAAACACCATCTTCACTAATCTGAAGCCACTCCATGACTTCAGCCAGCATCACCGGATTATGATAAACTGAATCCTCCGCCATATCGGTTACCCATCACCTTCTCGGCCAGTTTACTTATATCATCGGTGTCGTCTGCATAAATTTTATCGTACTCGGACTTGCTCCACATTTCAATCTTGTTGATATTTCCAAGTAAGACCGCATCACGCTGTATCGAAGAATAATCCAGCAGTGATTTAGGTATTAACATCCTACCGGTTGCATCCACCGGAACCGGTGTTGCTCCTCGGAGTATATATCGAACCAGTTCGCGGTTGTCTTTGACATACTGATTCAGTTTGTTGAGTTCAGCGGCGATCTTTTCCCACTCACTCACCGGATAGATATATATATGTTTTTCAAAGCCCCGATTCACAATCAGTTTATCCTGAGAATTCTCCGGCAACTGCTTCCGCAATAAAGCAGGCAACATGATACGCCCTTTCGTATCTACCGTGATTTCATATTCACCAATTATTTGCGGATCAGTCATTAGGGTTTGAATAGTGTTTCAAAAATAAATACATTTTGGATATTTTTTCCCTTATTTACCATTTACTCCCACTTTTTACATAAATTCAATATTTAACATGCTGTATATCAATATATTAAGTTTTCAACATTTTTTAATGCCCGGTGCGATTGGAATATTTTTTCCACCCGGATTATGACTTTAATAAATAAGATTGCAACGGGTTTTACAATAAAAAAGCCCCGTCTGTATTTCAGACGGGGCTTCAGTCATGTTCAATCTTATTTATTGAGCGAAAGTCATTTCGTTTACTAAATGACCGGCACCATAGACTTTATCAACTAAAAACAACACATAGTTAATACTAACATTGATTGTTCTGTTCATAGGTACTTCGAAAATATATTGACACGCTGTACCTTCATAATTACCGTCAAATGCCAGCCCAATCCAGTTTCCATTGGCATCCATTATCGGGCTTCCTGAATTACCTCCGGTGATATCGTTCGTTGAAAGAAAACAAACCGGCAACTCACCATTCACACCATATCGACCATAATTCTTTTTTGATATAGCATCACGTAAAGCCAGAGGCACATCAAACTCCTCATCGCCCGGTATATATTTTTCAATGATACCATTGGCCGTTGTTTGCCAATTATATTTTACGGCATCACGTGGATCAAAAGGTTCAACCGTACCGTACGTTAAACGCATCGTAAAATTGGCATCGGGATACATCGTATTCAAACCACGCATTGCCATAATACCTTTAAGATAGCTACGTGTAGCCGCTTGTTGTTTTAATTGAAGTTGCTGAAAGGCACCGCGGTACTCCATACCGGTGTTGAGCAGGTTGTCGTATAATTTCATAACAGGATCGCTATTCAGTGTTTTCAACGATGGCTTATTGAGAAATGCCATCATCTTATCAGACGTTGCGATGAAGGATTTTGCATAGATTGATCTAACGTAGGTTTCAATAGCAACATCGCTGTTTGTGTGGGTTGAGAGTATGTCTTTCATAATTGATGCCTGCTTGGCAGGATCTACGTTCTTATTGTATGCCTTAAGTATAGCAATCAGGGCGTTCTGATCAATCAATGAAATGTAAGCTTCTTTTTCAGCATTAATTGAAATTCTGGTTTCATCTATAGCCTTAGCTAATTCTTCCTTTGCTCCTTTTTTAGCGAGTGGATCTCTAAGTGTGGCAAGCAAACCTGCAAATTGCATAGAAGGTAATAAGGATGTGCTCATAAACGGATAGAACATTGGTTTGGCTATATCTTCATACTGCTTGTAAATAGATTCTAAATCGGAAAGAATGTTACTGTACTGACCTTGCTCTGAGGCGGGCAATGACTTAACCCAAGTCGTGAAATCAGCTTCTTCTTTTTTCTTCATGGGCACCGGATTAATGCGCGCAAAGCCATCCAATTGTCCCTGAAATAATTTAAGACTATTCATCTGACTTGCATAGCTTGATGCCAACTTTAGACGTAAGGCATCATCCTTATCCATTTCAGATTTTGTTGCCTGCGTTACTGCTGTGAAGATGTTGATATACGTTGGGTTCTGTATGTTCTGCACATAGTTTAAACCGAAAGAGGTCTGATAGCGATCAGTACGACCGGGATAACCAATAATCATTGTATAGTCACCTTGCTTAAGTGGAGAAATATTTACGCTCAAGTGATATTTAGGATTAAAGGGTTTGTTTGTTTCGTTATAGGGCTTTGGTTTATTTTCACCGTCAGCATAAACACGGAATACAGAAAAATCGCCTGTGTGGCGAGGCCACATCCAGTTATCGGTATCGCCGCCAAATTTTCCAATCGATGAAGGCGGAGCACCTACAAAGCGGACATCATTATATACCTGATAGATAAACATGAAGTACTGATTGCCATTGTAAAACGGTTTAATCTCTACTTTATATTTTTTATCAGGATTGGCATTTGCACTCATTCCCGCAATGATCTCATTTACTTTCTTAATACGCTCTTGTCCGTCTAATCCATTCAGCTTGGGTAAAATTGAATCCGTTACTTCCTGCATACGTACCAATGCCTTAACAAACAGGCCGGGCACCGGAATTTCTTCACTTCTGTTTTTAGCCCAGTAGCCATTATCGAGGTAATTTTTTTCAACAGTACTCAGAGAAGCGATGGCATCGTAACCGCAATGATGATTTGTAAATAACAAACCATCTTTAGATACAAATTCAGCAGTACAGAAATCGCCGAACGATACAACGGCATCCTTTAAACTCGGACTGTTCTCATTATAAATTTTGTCAGCAGGCACTTTAAGACCAATAGCCCTTGCCTTCTCATAATTGTATGTTTGAACCAGGGATATCAGCCACATCCCTTCATCTGCAAACAAACGAAACGGTAATGTGAATAAAAGACTTAATAGAATGATGTTTAATTTTTTCATGTTTTTTGAATTATTGTTTTAATGTAGAATCGAATAAATGCCCGGCAATTGTTTACCCTCAAAATATTCCAGCATAGCCCCTCCGCCGGTGGAGATGTATGAAATATGATTAGCTATACCGAAGGTGTTTACAGCCGCAACGGAGTCCCCTCCGCCAACTAAAGAAAAAGCACCCTGCGACGTAGCTTCAGCAACAGCCAAAGCAATGCCTTTGGTGCCACCCTGAAAGTTGCTCATTTCAAAAACACCCATAGGGCCGTTCCATAAAATAGTTTTGGATTTCAGGATAACATCACGGAAGGCGGCAATAGATTTAGACCCAATATCGAGTCCCATCCATCCGTCCGGTATATTACTGCTTTCAGATATACTGATATTGGCATTGTTGTCGAATGCATCAGCAATCACACTATCCTGAGGTAAAATGATTTGTACGTTCTTCTCCTTTGCCTTATCCAGCAGAGCCTTGGCTGTTTCAAGTCGCTCCATTTCGCAAAGTGAATTACCCACGTTTCCGCCTAAAGCTCTGAAGAAGGTATAGGCCATGCCTCCTCCAATGATAATATAATCGGCTTTGTCCAGCAACTGCTCCATGATGAGTATTTTGTCAGATACTTTTGCACCGCCTATGATTGCTGTAAATGGGTGTTGTGGATTTTTAATAGCCTTATCGGCATTTTCAATTTCAGCCGCCATCAGGTAACCAAACATTTTATCCTCAGCCGAAAAATATTTAGCAATAATGGCCGTAGAGGCGTGTGCACGGTGTGCCGTACCAAAGGCATCATTTACATACACATCACCAAGCAAACTAAGCTCACGGGCAAAAGCTTCATCACCTTTTTCCTCCTCGGGGTGAAAGCGCAGATTTTCCAATAATAAAACGTCGCCGGGTTTAAGTGTATCTATCGTTTGTTTTACCGTATCACCAACACAATCAGCAACAAATTTTACGTGGCGTTGCAGTAACCCGGATGTGTGCGCCACGATGTGACGAAGCGAGTACTTATCTTCCGGGCCACCTTTGGGTCTGCCAAGATGAGACATCAGGATAACAGTTCCGCCGTCATTTAATATTTTATTAATGGTTGGTAGTGCGCCCCTGATTCGACTATCGTCAGTTACACTGAAATCTTGTTTATCGAGTGGCACATTAAAGTCAACACGCACCAATACACGCTTGCCTTTGAATGGATAATCTGCTATGGTTTTCATAATCGTTAAACCGTTACAGATTACTTAGTAACCATTTTGGCAAAATAAGAAAGGGTGCGAACCAATTGAGAGACATAACTCATCTCGTTATCATACCAGCTAACCGTTTTTATCATTTGCTGATCGCCAACGGTCAATACTTTTGTTTGAGTGGCATCAAACCAAGATCCAAAGGCAATACCAATAACATCAGAACTTACAATCTCCTCTTCGGTATATCCAAATGATTCGTTAGAAGCCGCTTTCATTGCGGCATTAACATCAGCAACCGATACTTTTTTTGCAAGTACGGTGGTTAGTTCGGTTAATGAACCCGTTAAGGTGGGCACACGCTGAGCGGTACCATCCAGCTTACCTTTTAGATTGGGCAGTACCAGTCCGATGGCCTTTGCGGCACCTGTGCTGTTGGGGACGATATTCTGAGCGGCGGCTCTTGCTCGTCTGAGATCTCCTTTAGGATGCGGTGCATCTTGTGTGTTTTGATCGTTAGTATATGCGTGAACCGTGGTCATCAAGCCTGCCACGATGCCGAATTTCTCATCAAGTACCTGTGCCATCGGAGCCAGACAATTCGTAGTGCAGGATGCACAGGAAATTATCGTCTCAGTTCCGTCGAGTATCTGATGGTTTACATTAAAAACAATCGTCTTTAAATCGCCGGTAGCCGGGGCAGATATTACAACACGTTTTGCTCCGGCTGTAAGGTGAGCCGCGGCTTTGTCCTTATCGGTAAAAAAACCGGTGCATTCAAGAACAACATCTACCTGATGCGCGCCCCAGGGGATATCGGCAGGATTCTTTTGTGCATATATTTTTACTTCGTGACCATTAACTACAATCGAGTTGTCCGTTGCGGTGACTTCGGCATTAAAACGCCCCTGAGCAGAGTCGTATTTTAATAAATGTGCTAACACATTTGGGCTGGTCAGGTCATTGATGGCGACTACATCGATACCCTCGATATTAAAAATCTGACGATAAACCAGACGACCTATGCGTCCGAAACCATTGATGGCGACTCTAACTGTTGACATTATTTTTTGGTGTTTTTATTTAGGTTTATTAAAAATTGTGTGCAAATTTAGGAAAGCCACAATAAGTTGAATATACAGATCGAAAATAATGCACAGTTAATTCACAAAATATCGGATTTTAGCTTACGGACAAATACCATCTTACAGTTTATATGATGAAATTTTTAATAAAATACCCCCCGATCTTATTCTTTTTACCGATAATTGTTTCCTGCGTTT